>NZ_AFUG01000008.1:0-172537 GCF_000221545.1 Megasphaera sp. UPII 135-E | reverse complement strand
GGTTAACATGAAATTGCTTTTTTGTAGGAGTTTTATTGTTTATATTGGAGAAATAATCCTGTTAAGTAGAGGATAATGGAAATGCCGGTAAAGAAAAAGGTAATTTGCAAGGGAAAGGTAAAAGCTTCACCAGTGAGCAGTCCGATAATTAAGGATAGGGTAGGTGAAACGTACAAACAAATACCCGAAACGGTGATGGGAGCATATTTGATGCCTGCTGTAAAAAAGAGCATGGGAATAGCTGTTACGGGTCCCGTTGCGGGTAATAAGAGCCATTGCCAACCTGTTAAGACCCCGTATGCACCGATATGATTCCATTCGGAAAAGAAAATAAAGAGGAGTGCAAAGGGAACCATGCTAATTGATTCGAGTCCGACCGAAAGAAGGCTGTCTAAGGTGATTCGTTTTTTTAATAGGCTGTATGCTGCCCAAGTAGCACAGGTAAGGATTGCGATATAGGGTACTTCTCCATATAAGAAAATGGCGATGACAAAGCCTAGACTTGCAAAAAATACGGCGAGTTTTTGCAAGCGGCTGAGGGGTTCGTGAAAGAGAATACCGCCAAAAAAAATGACCACTACGGGATTCACGAAGTAGGCTAAACTGGATTGTAAGATGTACTCATGCGTCATAGAATAAATAAAGATGGCCCAGTTACATGTAATCATTAGACAGGCACCGAGAATGTAGAGCCATTCCTTTTTTATTTGTCTAAGACAGACTGAAAGGGAGAATTTCTTTTGGATGAAAAGGATGATAACACATAGTACGGCGGACCAAATAATACGGTTAGCTAAAATGTAAAGAGAGGGAACTTGTTGTAGTAATAACCAAAATAAAGGCAGTAATCCCCAGATACATTGCCCTATTAATACGTTCATTATATGTTTTTTCATAGAGCCTCCTGTTTATCAATATGACTCATTATAACAAGAATAGGCTGAATATGAAAAGGGAGAAGATGAATTTGGGATAAATATGTTATACTGAGGTAAAGTCTATGGGAGGACGAGGAAATGAAGCGAAAGCGTATTTATTTGATTGCTTGTGGTGGTACGATTGCCGGAATTGGCACGGATGCCTGCGATCTTACGCAATATAAGGCAGGGCAAACAACGTGGCAAGAAATGGTACAAGCCGTACCATTTGTACGGGAGATAGCAGAGCTAGAAGGGGAACAGTATTGTAATATAGACAGTTCCGATATGACAGAAGCTCATTGGTTAGGATTGGCTGCACGTGTACAAGCGATTGTGGATGATCCAATATATGATGGGGTTGTGCTTACGCATGGTACAGATACTCTTGAAGAAACGGCGTATGCGTTGAATCTTTTGGTGCATACGGAAAAACCGGTGGTGATAACGGGGGCGATGCGGCCGGCAACGGCGTTAAGTGCGGATGGTCCATTGAATTTTCTAGCAGCCGTACAAACGGCTTGTGATGCTGCGGCTGGTTCGTATGGCGTGTTAGTACTGCTTAATAATCGTTTGTGTGCTGCTCGTTTTGTGGAAAAAATGGATACGATGCAGGTGGACGCGTTTCAGTCACGGCAACAGGGATATGTGGGGATCGTTCAAGATGGAAAACCCGAATTTTATCAGCGGCCAGTGAAACGGTGTACGCAGCAATCGCAATTATATTTACCCGTGACAAATACCTTGCCCTATGTACCGATTGTGTATTGTCATGTCGGTATGCGTGGTAATATTTTCCCCTTTTTTGCTAATGACAATGCTAAGGCGATTATTTTGGTAGGTATGGGACATGGACGTGTGTCAGAAGTGATTAAAAATGAGGTTATGGCGTTACAACAGCGAAGAATTTTATGTGTGCGTACGAGTCGAACCTTCGGTGGCATGGTGACGAAAGTTGATGAGTATGCAACGTGGTTGTGGGCGAATTCTTTGTCGCCACAAAAAGCAAAGATCGTTGTGCAGTTGGCCTTAGCACAGGGGTATTCAGCTGCACAGATACAAGATATCCTTAACACACATTAGGGGGATTTTCTTGTTCTCTTTTTGTTACTATGGTACAATAACAGCGAAAGAAGGCTATTGCTGTTTTTAAGGAGGATTGGATGATGAAGGCAATAATGCGTCGGATTTGCTTGATGAGTATGGTGATGACGTTAGGTATGGGGTGTATGCAGGGTGATATAATGGGAAAATCCCCAGAAAGTACATTGGCGATAGAGTCGTTTTATCAGCATAAGTTTATTCAGGGACGAGGCGAGGCTTTTCATCCGAATGAATATATTACACGGGAAGGATTGGCGACGATTCTTGCACGTATGATTGGTTCACCTGTTGGGCGGATGCATTCATATAAGGATGTAAAAGGACGTTGGTCGGAACAAGCTATTGCTACCGTACAGCAAAAGAAAATTATGACGGGTACGAAGACACGGCTGTTTTATCCAGAAAGACGAATATCGCGGCAGCAATTTGCTATTATTTTATATAATTATATGAAATATCAGAAATGGGATGTATCACGTCAAGGAAAACGTTATCGAGATGATAAACAGATTGAGGCGAAGGCGAAACGGGCGGTGTATGCTGTTGCTACGTATGATATTATGCCTATGACGAAAGAATCCTTTTTACCTCGTGCATGGGTTACACGGAAAGAAGCGGTAATGTGGTTGCATCGGTTATATGTACAGGAAGAAGCACGGATGAAGCAGGCTCATACGACCAATCTTATGGAAACCAGTGGTGTGAAAGGAATTGTACCTGCATCAGCAAAAGGTGTTGTACCAGTTGTAGTTGAGGAAAAACAAATCGAACAGGCTGTTTTTGCGATACTAGAAAAGGAATATGGTTCCATTAAAGCGTTTTCGGAAGATGGCGTATTGTATTGGCAAGGGGATATATTGCATGTGCGTATGAAAAGCACGGTGCATCGAGAAGCCGTACAACGTTGTGTAGCGGTGATGCCGCAGACTATGGCGGTACGGGTTACCGTACAAGCTGCACAGTATAGCACAGTCGATTATCAGCGATTGATAGAGAAAGCAAAACAGGTGTACATTGCTCATAATCCACAAGGCAAGGTACAAGATGCTCGCATTAATTACATACAGGAAAAAATTGTGTTTAAAATGAAAGGAATGTCGACCGAAACGCGTCAAGCGTTACAAGATGCGGTGGGAAATGTCTTGTTATTGATCGTCATATAGGATGGAAGAGATGAAAGTAAAACAAGTTATATGCTGTTTGCTGATTGGAGGTATATTCTCTTTGTCGGCATATGGGATGGAGCCATATCAAGATATCGCATTAGTACAGGGACAGGATGCGATCACTTATTTGCAGCAGACCCAGGGTTTACGTGTGTTTCCTGGTCCGTTATTGCAGCCTCATAAGCCCATTACACGGCAAGAATTGATGCAGTTGATTTGGGATGTCGATGGGAATTTGGGGAGATTGTCATTACAGGAGAAAAGATTCGCTCCGCTAGTGTTGGCGATGATTGTGCCATCTTCTTGGAAAGAACAGACACTGTCAAAAGTAGTGACAAAAGCGGAATTAGCGGATATTTTGGAGGCATGGCAGAAGGTAAATCAATGGCAGCCAATAAAAGGACAAACGTTATCTATGTCAACAACGCCTGTATCACGGTTAGAAGCGATACAAGCGGTGTACGCTGCGTTATATGGAAATAAAGTACATGTAAATTATCAGTTACGAGAAGAGCAGATTTGGCAACGATTGCTGTCATATTATGGTTCTTCAACGGCATTTTTGACAGAAGGGGTACTATATCGTCAAGGGGAAACGTATATTATTGGCGTGTATCCGGAAAAAATGGAACAAATGATAGCTCTCTTTGCAGAAATGCGAGAATTCGTACGTATTAAACCGATTCGGTGGAGTTATGAAACGTATACTACGTATATGAAAGAGGTACAACAGGTGCTTGCGGTAAGGGAACCGATGAATGCAACGGGATATATCATTCCCGATTTTGAACAAGAACGCTTGCTTTGTGTGGTACCTCATCCTGTTGGCGAAAAGACAAAACAACAGGTTGCAGCATTGGTGGGATCTAGGCATGTGCAGTTTGTTTTGCTTGGTGAGAAACCGGTAAAAGCAGATCGTGATACCACCGTAAAAGGTATTTATTATGCACCTTATGCGGTGGGGATTACAGCTGATATGGAACGGCTTATTCGGGATTTTGAGTATAGTTTAATTCATGGATAGCTGGATTTAAGTAATAGGTTAAAGCAGTTGTTTTTATATAGTCTAGAGGATGTTTCGAGGAAGAATAGGGGAGAGAGTTATGAATAGTTTTTTACCATATGCTATTGTTGTGGGTGTAGTGGTAATTTTTTTCTGTATTTGCTATGTTTTGTTTTCAGGATCGTCAACGAAAAAAAAGAAAAAACGCAAACTCCTCAAGATGGAACAGAAAGGGCATCTAGATAATCGGGGTATGCAAAATTCCTTTCAGACGTCACCAGTGCCACGAGTATCGCAAGTACCGATACAGCAACGGGAGGAAAATCCACAGGAAACACGGTTTGTGACGACGAAGGGGGAAGTTGTACGGCGTGATGGAAAAATGGTGTATGAAGAACCTCCAGCAACGGCATCTGGCACAACGAATAGGGAATTTACACGGGCTTTATCGCGAGCGGAATTATTAGCAGCGATGGAAAAAGTAGATAAAGAAGAAGCTGCATCGAAAAAGGCAATACAGGAAGAGCAGAAAAAAAAGACATGCTTACAACAGGCGGCAGAAGAAACAAATCCGTTAGATCAATTAGGGGCGATTGTGACGGCCGATTTATTAGCTAAGACACAGTCTTCTTCCTCTATGGGAGAAAAAGACGATGAGGTGGACGAAGCAACACAGATTATTCAGCGGCAGGATCTTTCCAAAGAGGTACCACGCAAGGAAACGTCGCTTTTGGGAAGACGAGAAAATATTATGATTACCGAGACGAGTGTGCCGGCATCCCCCCTTGTTATACTTACGGATAAACAGGTAGAACAAGCCGTAGCGGCTTCTCCCTTTATGCAAGAATGGGTACAGCGGTTTATTCAGCGTTTTGGTGAAGGCATGGGAGAACGGCGTAGATTAGTTAGCTCTATTACGGCTTCTGCCTTTGCTTGTGTGGGATGTCAGAAGGATGCGGAACGGCAACAGTTGGTAGCCTCTCTTTCTGTACAAGAAGCGTTGGAAAAAGTACAACGAGTGTATGTAACTCAACCGTATCCTTATGTGAAATATATGGCATTGACCGCATTTTATGATATTGCCAGAGGTCGCACTATTTCAACACGACCTGTTGTCGCTATGGATGCACTTAATGTGATGCCTTATTTAACAACGCCTCATTATCAAATTTTATCGATTTTATTACGCTTTTTATATTTGCCGGATCAAACTAATGTAGATAAAGAAACGTTTTGTTCTTTCTTGGATACAAAAGTATTACCTTTTTTTACGAATTTTCCTATGGCTACGGCATATTATCAACAATTAGAGCATGTACGGTGTTTATTTAGAGAAAATAAAGAAACTCGTTTTGCTGAAATATTAGCTAATTCTTATCCTTTATTATTTGGTTATCGAGGGATGACGGAGGATGAATTGCATCAGGCTTTGCATGGTAAGTATTCTCCGAAGGGGTGGATAGTACCATCGGTTTATGCGTCTTTCTTCAAATTAGCTTTGGCGAATGAGCTAGGAATGACGAAGTTTTTCCGAGATGCGTGCATTCCAGATAGGAAAATACAACAACGGTTATTGCAATTAGCGAAAAAACGTCCCGTTCACTTTAGTGGCGAAGAAGCCCTATATATTATGGAACGTATTTCACCCATATTGTCAGAATTAAGTGATATTTGGGATAGTTCGCCTTTGAAGGTGTCAACACTATCTTTATTAGGCTTATATTTAGCACAAGGTTATATTAAAAGTGAGATTGGTGAAACAGTCGATATTTCACGCTGGGTAGAATAGACAATATATCCATACAGCAAATGCCTGTATGGATATATTTTTTTGAAAAGTATTGTTAGTATTAATGTAGTGTATCGGCCGTTTTGTTTTAAGAGATATTCGTTTTTGTAATACTAGAAAAGGGAGCAATAAATAAAATTCATAAAAATAAATGGGATAAAGATGAGAAGACATAGTTATTTTGTAAATATTTCTTATTAAATATGGAACACAAAACTGTTAACAATTAAAGATAATGAAAATGAGAATAACGGTAAATAGGTAAAATAAGCCGAAAAATAAATAAAAAAAACGCCCATTCTCATTGACAAATAAACATTACCGTCGTATAATAAAAACATCAAAATTATTAAATTTGTTTATATGAAAAGGAGAGGTGCTATTATGTTTCAGAATAGTGATTTTTGGATTGGTTTAGGTGTTGGCGTAATTGCAGGTATTTTTGGTTATAAATTGATGAGCGAAAGAGAACAACAATTGATGGCATTACAACAACCTGCAGGTGGAGCAGTTGCAGCAAATGTACCATTAGCTGAATTGCAACGGCAGAAAGAAGAATTAGAAGATATGATCGCCGCACAGGAAGCAGCTCAGCAACAATAAGATAGTCAAAAAAGACTGTTGCCTTGGAGGTAGCAGTCTTTTTTCGGCATGGTATCATATAGTGCATAAAAAGGAGGGAGCAAGTTGGGCTTTTTTGGTCTGGCGAATGTAAAATGGGAGTTTATATTGCGTGCCGTACAGATTTCTTCTTATATTCCGGGACGCATTCGATTGCGGAGTAGTAAATTAATTGGTAATACGGAGTTAGGGAATAAGTTGACGACAATGGCTAGTGAATACCCAGAAATTCGCAAAGTGGAAATTAATACAACGACCGGCTCAGCTTTGATCTTATATAATGCTCAAGCGGTTCGTGTCAATAGTCAATTTGCTAAGGTAGAACAATATATTAAGATGCATGCAGAAAGGAGAGGGTAGCTATGTCTTTAATTTCAGGGCTTATGTTAGGGGCTTCCATAGGGAAGGCAATTCATGGTATGTTTTTAAAAAATGGGTCTGCAGGACTACATGTGTCCCCTTTATTAGGTAGAAAGGTAAAGCAAGGAACGGAAGCACCAAAACAGGGGCAAGCAGATACTGGTCATATGTTGGCGTTTTCTTGTGTAGCGGCTACGCCAGGAAGACGGCGGTATCGAGTTGCTTCGTTAGTGCAAAATCAGGAATTAGCCACGTTGTTGGAAGAACAGTTGTCTCAATTATCGCGAGTGGATAAAGTGCAAGTTAGTGCGTTGACTGGTAGTATTTTAATTTGTGCACATGAGGAAATCGTTTTAGATGAAATTGAACAATTTTTGCGTTTTCAATTATTCCCCCAAGTAAAACAAGAAGAAAATGATGTATCGTCGTCACATGGCGGACCGACGGTATATATGGAAAAGATTTATGAAACGTTAGATGTATTGAGTCATTTTATTTTACAAAAAACGGGACGGTTATTTGATTTGCGTTCTATTATCTCGTTGGTGCTCATTGTTAGGGGGATTCGTAAGATTTTGACATTTGATCAAAGACCGACAGGACCGCAGATGTTGTGGTGGGCTGCCGCCTTGTTGAGAGGACGGCGATAGGCATGTATGTTCGTACAGTAGTGACGTTACAAAAAATATTGCCCCCTCGTGTACGACCATTATTGGGAGCAAAATTGCGTCATGTTTCGGGAATTGTATCGGTTACAATTGAAGATAATAGGCTTAGTCTGTTTCATCGAGGGGAAATAGATTGGTTATATGTTCGCTCCCTTATTTCGCTTTTTGAAAAAGCGTATGGTAAACAAAAGGAAGAAAAAAAAGAATGGGACGTAGCAGCTTATCGACGGGAAGCAATTTTATCGGTCGGCGGCTTTATTGTGATGAATATATTGCGTAAGACGAATCCAGAATTTTACGATAGTATGTTAATGGTTCGTCGCTTGTTTACGTTGTTTATTGCTCGTCGTATCATGAAAACTGGGGTTATGGGCATCATTAAAGATCATCAAGCAAATGCGGATACGTTGACTGCAACGGCTGTTGTGGCATCTGTCTTGGCTGGTAAGCCTGAATCTAGTCTGACTCTTCTTGCCTTGTCTAATGGTGCGGAAATGTTGACAGAATATGCCGCAGAAAAAGCTCGGCGTCAGATTTCGGGCTTGTTAAAATTGGATCAGCGTGATGTATGGCTTATTGAAGATGGGCGTGAACGGAAAGTTCCTGTTGAATCATTGCAGGTGGGCGATCACATTGCGGTGCATTTAGGTGAAAAAATTTGTGTTGATGGGGTCGTCTTGGCTGGTAATGCTGCTGTTAATCAGGCATCTATTACAGGGGAATCGAATCCGGCTATTAAACAGGGGGGATCGGTTGTCTATGCAGGTAGTATCATTGAGGCAGGGGATCTGGTTATTACTGTAGAAAAGGTAGGAGCCGATACGTCATTAGCTCAAATCATTCATTTGGTAGAAGAAGCACAAACTCGTCGGGCACCCGTACAAAATTTTGCTGATAAAATGGCAAATATGCTAGTGCCGATTTCTTTTATTGGTGCGGCTATTGTGTATGGTGCTACGAAAGATTGGCAGCGTGTGTTAAATTTGCTCTTTATTGATTTTTCGTGTGGTTTAAAATTATCTACAGCAACGGCGATTTCGGCGGCTATCGGCTTATCGGCCCGACAAGGGATTCTTGTCAAAGGTGGTAACTATATTGAAAATTTAGCGAACATTGATACGGTTGTTTTGGATAAAACGGGGACGATCACGATGGGCGTACCACAAATTTCACACATTGAAACGATTGATGGTGTTACGGAAAAAGAAATGGTATTGCTTGCGGCATCGGCAGAAATGCATTCGGTTCATCCGTTAGCGGTGGCGGTGCAGAAATATGTCAAAGAACAAGGTTGGGAAACACCTCATCATGATCTTTCGGAAACGGTTGTGGCACGGGGAATGCGTGCCATCGTGCCACCATTTGAAGATTTTATTGGTGGGACTGTATTAGTTGGTAGCCGGCGTTTCATGTCGGAAGAACAAGTGTTAGGCGTTCCTTTAGTTAGTGATACAACGTGGGGCAATAATATACTGTATATTGCTCGCGATGGCCAATATATAGGTAGTTTGACTATACAAGATCCAGTACGACCAGAAATGAAAAAAACATTGAATCAAATGCGTCGTATTGGTATTGATGAAGTGGTAATGCTGACGGGTGATTCCAAGGAAGTAGCAGCAGAAGTAGCAAGAAATATGGATATTGATTCCTATCATGCGGAAATTTTACCGGAAGATAAGGCAAATTATGTCTTAAAATTGCAAAAACGCGGAAACGTTATGATGGTCGGCGATGGCATTAATGATGCACCAGCTTTGGCTTGGGCCGATATCGGCGTTAGCCTGGGAGGTAATAAGACCGATATAGCTGCTGAATCGGCAGCCATCACTATTCGTTCGGAAGATCCTAGTCGCTTGTATGAAGCTCTGCGGATTGGTAAACGGACGATGAAGGTAATCAATCAGAATTTTACTGCTACCATTGTAGTTAATTCGGCAGCGATGTTGCTGGGAGCATTAGGCCGTATTAGTCCATTGTGGGCAGCGGTTATTCATAATACGGCAACGTTAGCGGTAGTGCTTAATAGTGCAAGTATTTTAAGGTCGACACGGAAACGTATACGCCGGTAAGGACAATAAAATCGTACCACCCGTAGGGTAATCCCTTGGTGGTACGATTTTTTTGTTATCCGTATTAGTGGTGATGGATAAGAGGATCGTAAAGATTTTTGAAAAAATGATTTATATTTAGAAAATAACAACAGAAAAGTAATTGATGAAATATATTTTTGGGAGTGATATACAATATAATAATAAAACATTGTTTATGAAAATCTGTGAAGGAGAAGTTAAAATGGTGTCGTGCATGTACAGAGAATTGATCGAATGCAGCGTGTCAAAAGGAATGTTAAAAGGGCAGTTAAAGGAAAAATCCGGGTATTTTTCGAGGCGGAAGTAATATGTTGACATTTTATTCATAATAGGAGGCAAGTTTTAAGCCAAGGTGTATCTCAGATGTATCCGTCCCTGACAAATAATTGTCTGGACGGATTTTTTTGGAAAGCGTATGTTATCGTTTAAGAAAATAGACACATATAAAGATGGGTATACGGTTGTGTTAGTGAGTACATGTATGCTTGTAGATGGATGTATACTAATTGAAATGTTGTGTCGATTACGTCAAGATAGTGCTAGTGGTTATATTTTAGAAAGTAGGGCGATCACAATTGTTGAGATCGATATACCTTTTTAGGTTTTACGTTGTTACTAGAAATTTCTGGGAACAATGGTACGATTACCGATAAATAGGGGAAGGAAATCACTGTACATGACAAACGCTAGGTTGTATTATAGCAGGTGTTGCAGCAGTATAAGAACTTAATTATACTGTTATTAACGTATTTTGAAGGTAGATTAGTAAGGTGTTTTTTTGCTATGCTGAAATGGTATTGATGCATTGTCCGCGATGGGGCTGCATCTCTTTCCATTTATGGTACGTGACTTTTAAGCAGTTATTAGTTGAGAAGCACGGTAATAGGCATTTAAATAAGAAGGTAAGTTGTTTGTAGCTGTATTAGTTTGTATGGGGGAGAGTAATGCGATGGGCATGTTTTATCACGTTATTCTTGAATGGTAAGTGTAGTTAATAGGCTGTGCAGTGACGGGTAAAGGCATGGATACAAAAATGCAAGCGGTGACAACACACGTAGAGAAGCATATGACTTCAACACAATAGGGTATGTGTCAATGTGTTTTTATAACTGCAAAAGAGGGAAGGAAATACCGACGGTCTGTGATAGGCATATTGGTTTAGTACATCATTTTGTATTGTTTCAAGGAAAAAACAATGGAGGAGGATATTTTTTTCGGTTACGATGTATTATCGTTAGAATGGGAATATGGTATAATGAAGAAAAATATAAGAATAAAAGAAAGAAGGGATGATATGAAAATAGAAGAAGGTTCAGTCATTATGGTGCATGAAAATGGATTGGCTGAAGTTAAAGTAGGGCGTCATTCCGATTGTATAGCGTGTGGAGCCTGTCCAGGATCGGATAACATCGTGGTTATGGTTGTTGATCCTATTGGTGTAAAAGTGGGACAACAAGTGAAATTTGAAATGCGTGAAATGAATGTTATCATGGGGGCATTTGTTTGCTTTATTTTGCCTTTACTGTTAATTGGGTTAGGGGCAATTGGCGGCTATTATTATGGACTTTCAACGGGTGTTGAAGAAGTACATTTTGCGGTTTTTGGTGGCATAGTTGGGCTTGTTATTGGTGTTGTGCTTATGAAATGGTTTGATCGAACCTTTCGGACGGACGATACAATAAAACCCAAAATTATTGAGATTTGTGAGTAAAAAAAAACAGGTTCTAAAAAGAACCTGTTTTTTTATTAAAATATCAAGAAAAAGAAATAAAATATTTTATAATATAATAGAAGTGTGGTATGATTATAAAAAGTGTAATGGAGGCGATAAATATGGCATCACCAGATATGATGGCGTTAGGATCACAAGCATCGGTTATTCGCGATTTATTTGCTTATGGGCAGGAACAAGCTGCCAAGATAGGAAAGGAACATGTATTTGATTTTAGTATTGGAAACCCGACTGTACCTGCTCCAGCGTGTGTGGCAAAAGCTATTCATCAAGTATTTATGACATATTCGTCAACGGATATCCATGGTTACACGGCAGCGGCTGGTGATAAGAAGGTGCGCGATGGGTTGGCTGCGTACATGAATGAGCAATATGGCGCTAATGTAACGGGTGATTGTTTTTATCTTACCTGTGGGGCAGCAGCGTCTTTGACGATTACCTTGAAGGCGATTGTGGAAAAATCATCAGATGAAATTATTGTCATTGCTCCATTTTTCCCTGAATATACCGTGTTCATCAAAAATGCAGGTGCAAAGGTGTGTGTTGTGCCACCCGACACGGAACATTTCCAAATTCCGCTGGCTGAGTTTGCCAACGCAATTAATGAGCACACACGGGCGGTTATCTTAAATTCGCCGAACAATCCTTCAGGCGTCGTATATACCCCAGAAACATATCAGCAAGTAGCGACTATTTTAGCGGAAAAATCAAAGGAATATGGACATCCGATTTATATTATTGCGGATGAACCATATCGTGAAATTATTTATGACGGTAAGCCGATTGTGTATGTCCCTTCGCATTATCAGGATACGATTATCTGTTATTCTTATAGTAAATCATTGTCCTTACCGGGAGAACGTATTGGGTATATTTTAGTACCACCACAAGTAACCTCAGCAGCAGATGTATATACGGCGATTTGTGGTGCTGGTCGTTCTATGGGTTTTGTATGTGCCCCCCATCTTTTTCAACATGTTATCTTACAATGCTTGGGCGAGGTGTCAGATATCAGCATTTATGATAGAAACCGTAAATTATTGTATACTGAGTTGACGAAGATGGGCTATGAATGTGTGTATCCTGATGGTGCATTTTATCTCTTTGTTAAATCACCAGAAACGGATGCCAAGGCCTTTTCGGATAAGGCAAAAGCCTTAAATTTGCTTATTGTGCCAGCTGATTCATTTGGCTGTCCTGGCTATGTGCGAATTTCGTATTGTGTAGAGGAAGATATGATTCATCGTGCTTTACCCGTATTTGAACAAGTAATGCAACAATATAAGTAAGAAAAAAGCAAGCTGTAACCTGAAATGTAGGGACCGGCTTGCTTTTTTAGTAAAAAAATAAAAAATAAGAAAAAAGTACTTGCCAAAGAATGAAAGTCATAGTATAATTCTTATTGTTCGATAGCGAACAATACATATTCCTCAATAGCTCAGTTGGTAGAGCAATCGGCTGTTAACCGATTTGTCGTAGGTTCGAGTCCTACTTGAGGAGCCATGGCCCCTTGGTCAAGTGGTCTAAGACACCGCCCTTTCACGGCGGGAACATGGGTTCAAATCCCGTAGGGGTCACCACATATGGGCGATTAGCTCAGCTGGGAGAGCGCCTGCCTTACAAGCAGGATGTCGGCAGTTCGATCCTGTCATCGCCCACCATATGAATAGGAGAACTTTCAATTTGTACATGTGTACAAAATTGAAAGTTCTTTTTCATAATAATAAAATAAGGTTGCCTTTGTTTCTATGTGAACGGAGCGAGCAAGTGGTGATATTTATGTTGAGGATAATGGAGGTAGTGAGTTGCAATCGTTAGAATCTATATTAGTATTTGATATCACGATGGTTATACAAGTTATTTTAATTGACTTAGCCTTAGGTGCCGATAACTCAGTTGTTATCGGCTTAGCTGCTAAAAATTTAAGACCGGAGTTGCAGCGGAAAGCTATATGGTATGGTACGGCTGGTGCTATTTTATTGCGTTTTTTAATGGCTTTTGCCGTTTCATGGGTATTGCAAATTCCCTATGCCAAGACGATTGGAGGCTTGATATTGGTGTATATTGGTATTTCCCTAATTGGTGCTAAAGAAGCAGAGGGAGATATGAAGGTAGACGCCAAAAATACCTTGCTGGGTGCAATCAAAACTATTATGATGGCTGATATGTTAATGAGTATGGATAATGTTCTAGGTATCGTTGGCGTTACGAATAATCACTGGGGATTGTTGATTTTGGGCATGTTGATTTCCGTGCCGATCATCGTCTTTGGTAGTACTGTTGTAGTGAAGGTGATGCATAAGTTGCCAGTCTTGATTTATATAGGGGGTGCTATTTTAGCTTGGGCTGCGGCGTCTATGGTGATTACGGATCAGTATTTAGCTACTCATATAGGCGATATTCGTGCATATAGTGGAATCGTAAAAGCCGTTTTTTTAGTACTTACTGTTGGTGGCGGTTTTCTATGGAAATACAGCCGTAGTAAGGGGACGGAATGAAAAAACAACTTGACTTTTTTATGATGTGTGGTATCATATACAAGTCAGGATAACGGGGCGTGGCGCAGTTTGGTAGCGCGCTTGGTTCGGGACTAAGAGGTCGCAGGTTCAAATCCTGTCGCCCCGACCATATAGCGAAAGCGGTTCCGAAAGCGGTTCCAATATACTTGGAGAGGTGTCCGAGTGGTTTAAGGAGCATGATTGGAAATCATGTGTAGGGCTATCGCTCTACCGAGGGTTCGAATCCCTCCCTCTCCGCCAGCATACAAAGAATCTACTATGGTAGGTTCTTTTTTTGTGTATTTGCGTAGAAATGGAAAAAGACAGTTGCTATATAAGCATAGGTGGCGTATAATCGATTTTATTGATGCATAATAAATAGGTATAAGGGATAAAAGTTATATTATAATATTGTAATTCTTTTTAATAACAGTTACAATATAATAAATGATGTTCATTAAGATGCAAGTTGTTTACTATTTATTACAATATGCATCGTAATAGCAAAGGAGGTTTTTTATGAATATTGCCGAAAAGCTGAGAACGAATGGATATAAGGTTACACCACAGCGATTGGCTGTATATGATGCGATCAATAATAACATGTCTCATCCTAATGCGGAGTCTATTTATAAAAAGTTACAACCTAATTATCCCTCTATGAGTTTAGCGACCGTATATAAAACGATGGAAATTTTTGCTAAGATTGGTGTAGTTAGGGTATTGCAATGTGGAGAGGATTCACATCGATATGACTATAAAATAGATTCGCATGCACATATTCGTTGTGTGAAGTGTAATCGTATTTATGATGTCAATATTGATCAGGCACCATTAATCGAATTAGCGGCTAGTCAAACGGGCTTTACCATAGATGATGTAAGCCTATCATTTATTGGGACATGTAAAGATTGTCAAGAAAAAGAATAATATAGTAATATAAAGGGTACAGGACGAATGGTCTGTACTCTTTTTTTGTGCAGTCGTATTAGTAAGGAGTAGATGATGAGAATATTGCATACGGCCGATTGGCATTTAGGTAAGATGTTTTATGGTGAATATTTGACGGATGATCAAGAATATGTGTTACGACAACAGTTTTTACCACTGTTAAAAGAAGCGGCGGTGGACGTGGTTGTAATTGCAGGTGATATTTATGACCGGAGCTTACCACCGACAGGGGCAGTGGAATTATTTGATGAAATGATTACCAAAATTGCCAACGAAGCACATATACCTTGTATGATTATTAGTGGTAATCATGACAGCGCTACTCGTCTTTCCTTTGGTAATAATCTATTGTCAGCACAGGGGATTTATATAGCTGGTGATTGGAATAAATTGGTTAATCCCGTGATTATGGAAGACAAGTTTGGGAAGGTGTCTTTTTATTTGATTCCTTTTGCTGATCCAGCGGAAATACGACAACAATTTGGCAATCGGGATGTGCATGATCATGAAAGTGCGTTGCGACAGGTGTTAGCGTATTATCCTCGCGGAACAGCACGTTCCGTTTGTGTCGCACATGCTTTTGTTACGGGTGGAATTACCAGTGATTCAGAACGCCCGTTAGCGATTGGGGGAACAGAAGTGGTCGATGTGTCTTGTTTCGATGGTTTTTCCTATACTGCACTGGGACATTTACATGGACCACAACAGGCTGGGGGCAGAAAAAACGTTCGCTATGCGGGGAGTTTATTGAAATATTCCTTTGGAGAAGCACGGCAGAAAAAATCATTCCTTCTTGTTGATATGGATGGCAATGGGCAGGTTGCCTTTGAGTCCATTCCCATTATGTCGCGGCGCGATGTACGTATTATCGAAGGTGATTTTGCTACGTTGATGGCTGCGGCGGATACGCAGACGGATGATTTTATCTTGGCACGAGTGTTGGATAGTGAACCTATTTTAGATGGCATGACGAAGATTCGACAAAAGTATCCTAATGCGTTGGCCTTAGAAACCCCAAATCGTCGTATGATGGGAATGCAGGAAGGACCACGGGCGGTGGGGAAAACGACAGAGTTTGAGTTATTTCAGAGTTTTGTACAGTCTATGCGAGGCGAGGGGCTATCGGTGCAAGAACAAGCATGTGCAACGGATATTTGGCAACGGTTACTAGCAGAGGATGGTGATGGAATGTTATGAGGCCTTTATATTTGGAAATGCAGGCTTTTGGACCATATGCGGGTAAGCAGTGTATTGATTTTAGAGATTTGAAAGAACGGCGGTTATTTTTAATTTATGGACCTACTGGTGCAGGTAAGACGACGATCTTAGATGCTATGTGTTATGCCTTGTATGGTGATACGAGTGGTAATCGCCGTTCGGGGGCACATATGCGGAGTGAATATGCCTCGCCACAGGTGCCGACTAAGGTGAGCTTTGCTTTTACAGTGGGATCTCATTATTATCGGATTGAACGTAGTCCCGAGCAAGAAATTGCAAAATTACGAGGTTCGGGGTTAAAAAAGGCGGCCGCAATGGTGGCTTTGTATGAAACAGATGCGAATGGTGAAGATACGCAAGTGATCGCAACGAAGAACGTAAATGCACAGGTAGAATCTATCTTAGGTTTTAAGTCGGAACAATTTCGGCAAGTTGTTCTTTTACCGCAAGGAGATTTTCGCAAACTCCTGTTAGCCGGTTCAGCTGAACGACAACAAATTATGCAGATTTTGTTTCATACAGAGCGTTATGCACGGTTTCAACTTTTTATGAAAGAAAAGCATGATGCCATACAGCAAGAATATCAGCAACTGGTGCAACAGGAAAAACAGGGATTAGAAAGTGCAGACTTATCAACGGTAGAGTTGTTACAAGCACGGATAACTGAAAATACTCATCAGATACAAGCGATACAACAGCAGATTGAGGTAGCTCAACGGTTACAGGAACAGCGAACGCAAGAATTACAAGTGGCAACGGAGTTGGAGAGCCATTTTAAGGCACTTGCGGAAGCAAAGTTAGCGTATGAACAGTTACAAAAGCAAGAAAAGGAGATGGCACAGCGTAAAGTATATATAGAACAGCTTGAGCAGGCACATATTTTAGTGGATGCTTTTCAACAAGTAGATGCTATTATAACGAAAGGAAAAGAAGCAAGTATTCGTAAGCAGCAAGTAGAACAGCAGCGGAATGACGCACGTGAAAAGGCAAAGCAAGCGGCACAAACCTATGCAAAGTTGCAGGCACAACAAGGAGAAATTGAGGTGTTGACGGGTACAATTCAACAGTGGAAAGGATGGCAATCGCGGATTAACGAATACCACAAACAGAAAAAACGGTGGGATTTAATACAAAAGAAAGAAAAGGATGTAAAAGAAAAAGTGGCTGCACAGGAAAAGCTGCGGGTTGAAGTTGAGGCAAAAATACAACACGTACGTCAAGCGGAAGTACAGTTAGCACAGATACAAACGACGATAGGGGATAAGCAACTAGCGTTGAAACAAGCCCACGATGAACAAAATAGGGCAAATAGTAGACAAGAGTATAAGCAGAAAATAGAGACCGAAGAAAAAAATATGCAGTTTGGGTTAGACCAATTGAAGTGCATGCAAGACGAGGCCTCTCGTCTTACACGGGAGTATGAACAAGTGTATTGTTTGTTTATTCAAGGGCAGGCAGCGGTACTGGCAACAACTTTACAGGATGATATGCCATGCCCTGTGTGCGGTTCGCAAGAACATCCGGCACCAGCGATACCGTTGGCAGCCATACCAACGCAAGACGAGGTAGAGGAAAAGAAGAAAAAGGTAGAAGAAGTAAAGGAAAAGTGTCAGAAAAAAGAAGTAATTATTCAGGAAAGTATGACGAAGATAGAAACCTGGAAACGGGAATACGGGAAACTTATAACTGGGGATGAGGCAGATAAAACTGTGGCACAGTGTCAAAATGAGATAGATACATTAGAAGAGATGCTTAAGACTTTATCGACACAGGTACAGATGATAACGACAAGTCTTCAGTGTATGCCGGATATGGAGAAACAGTTACAAACGATAGAGGTAGATATAAAGGAACAGCAAGATACATATATGACATATCATGAAGAAGCCATTCGGTTAGCCACGGACATAGCAATGGTAGAACAGGAAATTCCCGTGGAATATAGAATGCCTAACGCGGTAGATAGGGCGATACAAAAGGAAGAAAAAACGGTAGCTAAGTTTAAAGAAAACGTACAGCAGGCCGAAAAAGAACGGCTTCAGCAAGGGCGATTAGAAGTGCAGTTGCAAACCGTATTTGATCAAGAATGCAAGAAGCATAAACAGTTACAAGCGGATTATAAAGAAGCATGGAAGCTGTTAGTTACACGTGTACAAGAGGCTGGTTTTGATAGTCCGGACCGGTGTCGTATGTTGCAAGAACGTTGGAAAGAACGGGACAAAGAAAAACAAATACTTCAGGATTACGAAGAAAAACAGTCGCGGCATATTGGCGTGATCAAAAAAGAAGAAGCATGCATACAAGGACAGGTTCGCCCCGCCGTAGAAGAAAAAAACAAGCCATGCAAGCAGTGAATGAACAGGTGCGACAGGCGAGTGAAAAAAAAGCAACCTTGAATGAACAGGTGCAACAAGATACTAAATTATATGAACGGATGCAAGCAGGGAAACAGCGACAAAACGTGTTGATGGAAGAATATAAGGTAGTTGGTTCGGTGTATGAATTGGTCAGTGGTAAGCAAACGGGAATTAATTTTGAACGCTATGTCTTAGGTGCGTTATTAGATGAAGTATTGGCAGCAGCGAATTTGCGATTACATACGATGAGTAGGCAACGATATGAATTGCAGCGTTCTCATAGTTGGGATGATAAACGGGTGAAACAAATTGGCTTAGATATTGAAGTATTTGATAACTATACAGGTTATGCTCGTCCAGCCAATACGCTTTCTGGTGGTGAAACTTTTTTAGCTTCTCTGGCACTTGCCCTGGGATTAGCAGATGTAGTACAGACCTATTCGGGCGGTATTCATTTGGATACTATTTTTATTGATGAAGGCTTTGGTACTCTTGATGATGAAACTCTTGATTTTGCACTGAAAACGTTGTTGCAATTACAAGGTAATGGTAGGTTGGTAGGGATCATTTCGCATGTAGCTGAACTAAAAGAACGCATTACGACTCGTTTGGCTATTCAAAAAACAAAACAGGGAAGTACGGCGGCTTTTGAATTGTTGAATTAACGATTATATTGGCAGCGGTTAAAGAAACGAGTATAATCGAGTATAATAGGGGGCTTGCAGAAAGGAAGCGTATAAGATGCAATTTACATTTCGACATACTAATTTTAATGTATTAGATTTATCGCGAAGTCTTGCTTTTTATGAAAAAGCGTTAGGATTAAAAGAAATTCGGCGGATTGAACGACCAGATTTTACGATTGTATATATAGGCGATGGCGTTTCTTCGTTTTGTTTGGAACTCACGTGGCTTAAGGCTCGTACTACCCCGTATAATTTAGGGGAGAATGAATTTCATACGGCGTTTGCCGTCTCGGATATGGATAATGCATTGGCTTTACACCGAAGTATGGATTGTGTGGTTTATGAAAACCCTGATATGGGTATTTATTTTATTATCGATCCCGATGGCTATTGGTTAGAAATTATTCCAGAGGTACTATAAATGGAAGAAAAATATACACAGCGAACGGCATGGCTTTTAGGCAAGGATAATGTGCAGAAATTGGGCGAAAAGAAGATCTTGCTGTTTGGCGTAGGTGGGGTAGGGTCGTTTGTAGCCGAAGCGTTGATTCGTGCTGGTATTGGACACCTTGTACTTGTCGATGCAGATGTTTTTGAACCGTCAAATATTAATCGTCAATTAGGTGCTACTGTTATTACGATAGGGCAGCCAAAAGTAAACGCTATGAAGGAACGATTGCTAATGATTAATCCTACTGCGGATATACAAACTCATCAGTTTTTTTATTTACCGGAAACGCATCGTGACTTCATTTCGCAGATACAACCAGATTATGTGGTTGATGCGATTGATACGGTGGCGGCCAAGATTTCTATTATTGAAGAATCATATACCTTACATATTCCTGTCATCTCTTCTATGGGAGCTGGCAATAAATTACATCCTGAACAGTTTGAAATAGAGAAGATTGAAAAGACGTCTGTTGATCCGTTGGCAAAAAAAATACGCAAAGAATTAAAACAACGAGGCATACAAGGTATTTTGGTCGTGTATTCCAAAGAAAAGCCGATAATACCGCAAAAAGAGGAAACGGAAAATGCATCGCCAGGAAGTATTTCTTTTGTTCCCGGGGCGGTTGGACTTATTATCGCTGGTGCGGTGATTCGTGAATTGGTACAGATTGATTAAAAAACGACATGTAAAATGAGAAAGTAGTCTCTGTGTAGGATGTGTGTTTTTTTGATAAAAACTAAAAACAACATGATAGAGTATATTTGTATTGACACTCTCTACTATATATAGTATTATTAAAGCACGTTAAAAAACCATCGAAATGGTGTTTATTCACAATATAAATTAGATAAATATAATCCGTATTACTTATATATGGGGGGTACATAGAAGTGGAAGTAATCAAACGTAATGGAAAACGCGTTCCTTTTGATCGTAATAAAATTGTTATTGCTATTGAAAAGGCAATGAATAGTAGTAGTGGTGTTTATGAACCAGGACAAGCGGAACGCATTGCCCAAGAGATTGAAGCGTATGCCGTAGCGATTCGCAAAGATATGACTATATATGGTATTGAAGATAAGGTTTATGAATACTTATTAAAGTACAATAATCCGGCTACGGCACGGGCTTATGAAAATTATAAGGCCATTCAAGCGTTTAAACGCCAGACCAATACGACTGACTCAGATGTGTTTGGTTTGTTGGATAATACAAACGTGGATGTGTTGAATGAAAATTCTAATAAAAATGGTCATGTTGTATCGACACAACGCGATTTAATTGCGGGGGAAGTATCTAAAGATATTGCTCGGCGTAAATTGATTCCTGCGGATATTGTGCAGGCACATGATTCGGGGGCAATTCATTTTCATGATATGGATTATATCATTCAACCCATGTTTAATTGTTGCTTGATTAACTTAGAAGATATGTTGGCAAATGGTACGGTTATTAATGGAAAAAGAATTGATACGCCGAAATCGTTCCAAGTAGCTTGCACGGTGACGACTCAAATTATTGCCCAAGTAGCGAGTGGTCAATATGGAGGTCAGTCGATTAATGGTATTGATCGTATTTTAGCTCCCTATGTACGGAAATCTTTTGAAAAATACATGGCGGCTGTCGTGGAAGAACAGCAAGAAGTATATGGTATTGAACCGGATATGAAAAAAGCGGAAGAAATTGCATGGAAGCGTACACGTAAAGAAATTAAAGATGGAATCCAAACCGTACAATATCAAATTAACACCTTGATGACAACGAATGGGCAAGCACCGTTTGTAACTCTATTTATGTACTTTAAACCTGATTATGAATACGCTAAAGAAGCGGCATTGATTACGGAAGAATTGTTGCGGCAACGGATTCAAGGCATAAAAAATGAAGCAGACGTATATGTAACTCCTGCTTTTCCAAAATTGATTTATGTCTTAGATGAACATAACGTGACGGCCGATAGTCCTTATTTTTATTTGACGAAATTAGCGGCAGAATGTACGGCAAAACGAATGTATCCTGATTATATTTCTGCAAAAAAGATGAAAGAAAATTATGAAGGAAATGTATTTAGTCCAATGGGGTGTCGTTCCTTTTTATCACCGTGGAAGGATGAAACTGGCAAGTATAAATTCGATGGCCGCTTTAATATGGGCGTTGTTTCGATTAATTTACCCCAAATTGGCATTTTAGCCGATGGCGATGAAGAAAAGTTTTTTCAAATTTTGGATAAGCGCTTAGAACTTTGCAAAAAGGCATTGCTCTTGCGGGTAGAATTATTGAAACAAATCACGTCGGATGTATCGCCGATTCATTGGCAATACGGTGCTATTGCACGGTTAAAACCAGGCGAAACGGTAGAACGTTTTATTTATGGTGGTTATGCAACGCTTTCATTAGGGTATATCGGCATGTATGAAGCGACGATGTTGACAAAACATTGTTCCCATACAGCTCCGGAAGGTAAGCGGTTTGCACTGAAAGTTATGGATGTTTTTGATGAACATATTCAAGCGTGGAAAAAAGAAACGGGTATTGGTTTTGCTTTATATGGTACGCCGGCAGAAAACTTGACCCATCGTTTTTGCAAGATTGATCAGACTCGTTTTGGCGATATCGAAAATGTGACCGATAAAGGCTATTACACGAATAGCTATCATGTCGATGTGCGAGAAAAAATCAACGTTTTTGATAAATTTGCTTTTGAATCAGAATTTCAGAAAAAATCTACGGGTGGTTGTATTTCCTATGCAGAAATACCGAATATGACTCATAATATAGATGCCGTATTGGCGATGATTCAGTATATCTACGACAATATTTCCTATGCTGAATTTAATACGAAGTTGGATTATTGCCATAATTGCGGTTTTGATGGCGAAATTGTGTTGAATGAACAAAATGATTGGGAATGCCCACGGTGTCATAATACAGAACGCACAAAGTTGACGGTTATTCGCCGTACGTGTGGGTATTTAGGTGAAAATTTTTGGAATGAAGGACGGACGAAAGAAATTAAAAATCGGGTTCTTCACATTTAGGTGATGATAGTATGCGGTATGGACAAATACGGCAGTTTGATATAGCCAATGGTCCAGGGATTCGCGTATCCGTGTTTGTCACGGGATGTACGCATGGATGTGTAAATTGTTTTAATGTAGAATATCAACGATTTGATGCAGGTAACGTATGGACGAAAAAAGAAACACAGCAAGTATTGACGTATTTACAAAATCCCGCTGTGAAGGGACTCACCCTCTTAGGTGGAGAACCGATGCAAAATACGGAAGGATTGATTCCCTTAGTCCAAGCGGTGAAAAAGTTTTTTCCGCACAAAGATATTTGGGTGTATTCGGGGTTTGTGTATGAACAAATTATTAAGGATAAAGAGAAAAAAAAACTTTTGTCCATTTGTGATATTCTTGTCGATGGACCATTTATAGATGCGTTGAAAGATCCGGCGTTGTATTTTAGGGGATCTTCAAATCAGCGTATTATTCAGATTACACCAAGTTTAGAGCAGGGAAAAATAACATTGTTATGGCCAGATGGGCGATAACAGCAAATGATAAAGGTGGTAGCTATAAAAGGTATGGCTACCACCTTTTTTTGATAATCATATACGAATTATAGAACGCTGTTTTGAAAGAAATTTTTGAATAGTTTCATTGTATTTTTGGTGGAAATATAGTTAATAAAGGAAAAAGACACAAATATGCAGAAATAAATGTCTGAATGGATTGTTTTGTGTCTAAATGGAGTTGATAAATTATACTATATACCATATACTTAAAAAAATAATGAAATAAATATTCAAAATACTAGTCATCAATTTTACGAAAAGAGGGAATGAAATGCGTTTTCAGAGCAATTTGAAAAAACAACGAATGGGATTATTGTTATCCTGCGCTGTTTCGCTGTGGCTGACAGCACCACTTATAGGTCAACAAGGGGTAGAAGCAAAAACGGTTTCGACACATGATGTTGTAGTTAAAGCTACGGCAGCGGAAGAAGAAGCGAAATTTAATTCGCAACAGGTATCTATTATTACGCGAAAAGATATCGAACAGAAACAAGCAAAGACCGTTGAAGATATTATTTTTACACAAACGGGCGTATCCCGTACGGTTGATTCTATGGGACGTGTAGGCGTATCCATACGAGGCGCGGAACCGCGGCATACGTTGATTCTTATAGACGGACAGTCCGTTATGGGAGATTTGTCAAAATACTCCGGACAAATGGATGAAGTCATGCGGATCGGGACAGAAAATGTCGATCATATTGAAGTGATTCAAGGGGCGGCCAGTGCAAAATACGGATCCGATGCCATCGGCGGCGTTATTAATATCGTTACGAAAAAGGCCACTAAAAAACCGCAAATTCTCTTTAATGCAGAAGGTATGCGTGTTGCTGGTATGAGTGGAATAGCTCCTTATGCCAATTACTTCTTGCGGGCTGATTCAGGCAAGATAGGTAAAGCACGAGTCGGCGTATACATGAGTAAACGGGATGTGATGCCCGTATTGGCAACACGGGAGTGGAAGAAAACCAATTCTATTTTGGTAGGACAAGATAAAAATCAATTTAAACCGAATGCGTTGCGCTTTTATGGTACGGTAAATTCCGTCGGGATAACTGGTGCGTATGATGTGTCCGATAATCACAAACTGAATTGGCGAGGCGAACATTATACGGAAGATTTAGAACGCACGATGAAGCATACGGATAATGAATTGGAGCCACAGCAAATTTTTCGTCGTAATTCTACACGGGACAGCTATAATGTTGCATGGAACGGTAGAAAAGGAAATACTGATTGGAATATAGAAGCAAATTATTCTAAATTACAAGAAGATGACATTTCTTTGATTAATTATTTTGGCAAGTCACAATATGACGGAAAAAATGAATTGCGTTATGTAGATGATGTTCGTCATCGCCAAACGGATTTAAAGGCAACAGCAAATACACAGGTCAATGATAAGCACTTGCTTTCTTATGGTGTAGGTTATGTGCATGAATTTGGCGAAGGTAGTCGGTTAAAATCATCGCCTAATACAAGATATAAATATGTGGATCCCTTTGATTACGATAAAGAATTGTTAGTAGAAAAATTAGATAGCTTTATGAAAGATGATAATCGTCAAGGGGAATATATTTGGTCTCATTTGCATGACCATAAATTTCAAGAAGACGGTAAAACTTGGGATAAAGATTTTGAATACTATGGATATGATGAAAAAAATAAGCAGACGTATAAACCACAATTGACGATTGATGATTATTATAATTATAAGCTTTGGAAGAGCGGGGATATTGACAGCGAAGATTATGGCTCCATGTCTGATGAAAAAAAAGTTGCGTGGCGTGAGTTAAAAGATCGTTTAGAAAAAGAAAATCATGGAGTTGCACGAGGCAATATTGTCGGGGATTATTTTAAGTACGGCATTGAATATGAAGAATATAAGGCGAAAAACTTAGCTACTCAGCCAGAAAAGTGGAAAGATTTGGAAAAGAAAATTCCTCGTTTAAATGGGAAACGCTTTTTGGAAAATTATTGGGAACGGAATAATCGTATTACCACTGGTTGGGGAACCATAAAAAAATATAATGCTTTTTTACAAGATACGATTAAAATTAATGAAAATACGATTTTTATGCCGATTATTCGTGTAGATAACAGCTCGTTGTTCGGTACGCATGTATCCGGAAACATCGGGTTGACACACAGTATTAATGCCAATCCGCATCGTCGTTTTAAGGTGAACATCGGAACGGGATATACCGAACCGGGGATGGGAGAATTATGGTATAACTGGGAAATGTATGGAAGTAATCCCGTAAGTATGAATCGGGCTAAAATGGGATGGTATTGGCGTGGCAATCCGGATTTAAAACCGGAAACATCTATCAATTTTGACATGAGTATTGAAGGTGAAAGCAATCGCACATCGGCACGTTTAGGCGTATTCCACAATCGGATAAAAAATTATATGACGGTATATTATACGGGTGAATGGCAAGATTTTGCTCCCGATTTACGACCGGAAAATAAATGGACCCAAGCACCTGATTTGATTTATAGCTTTAAAAATATAGGTCAAGTCGAAATTACAGGTATAGAAGCGGAAATCAAGCATCATTTCAATCAACACTGGTCATTAAAAACGGGATGGACCTATTTACATGGAGTCAATAAAAGCGATCCATTGATGCCGAAACAATTGCTTGATAAGCCTGTTCATAAGGTGGATATTTCCTTAAACTATGACAATCAACAATCCGGTTGGAGTGGACAATTATGGGGCGATTATTATATTAATATGCTCGATAGCCATACGCTTAAAGGCAAGGGAAATTATTGGCCGGATATATTGTCGGAAGTACCGCAAGCAGGAACGAAGAAAACGGTAACGATGTACGAGCGAAAAACGTTTGGCACATGGAATGTGATGGTACAAAAAAGAATTTCCCCGGATATGAAAGTATATTTTGGTATTAATAACTTATTTGATCATCGTGATGACGATCGGGCAACGCAAGAACGCATGTATCGTTGGGGGATTAATGTGAAATGGGGTGCATCAAAAGGCATTTCGCCGAAAGCTGTTCGTAAAACTTTAAAACAGACCGTATTGACTGACTTTATTACCCCTGGATTTGTTGAAGATGAAAAAACGGGATTACAGATAGTAGGATCATATCAAACTATTTTCGCTTCTGTTGGAGGGAGAAAACGAGCTATTCCGCCTTTCCGCAGTAATACGATGGTAGAAAAAAATGCATGGCGTAATCTTCAAAATGCACCGGAACATGGGTTTGAACAACGATTGACCGTAGGCGTTAAAGGAAAGTTGTCATCCCATACGTCGATTGATATCCAAGGGAGTCTTTCGGCTTCTGCACAGGTATCGACTAAGTATGATATAGCACCATCTCGCGGCTTGACTAAGATGCGTTTAGAAAAGGCCGATGTAACACAACATGCCGGTAAGTGGGATGTTTCGTTAGGTCGTTTGCAAGAAGTGATGGGGGTAACGGGATATTGGTTCGGTCGTGAATTTGATGGTATCCGTGCCGTATATACGAAACCGCAGACTCAGGTTCGCGTTGGTTTTGGTGCCTTTGATAAGAGTACGGGTATTCATGATTCAGCGTATACGCATTCGGTGTATACGGAATTCTATCGTCCCCCCACAGCAGCAGAGTTGTTAGGTTTGGGGTATGGTGATGCCAGTGATACCGATTTAGCTAAACAGACTGAAAAATACGATAAGATTTATAAAGAAAAATATCAACAAGATGTAAAAGCAGGCAAACAGGTAGATATGTTCTTCTATCAACAATTACGGGATATTTCAGATGAATGGGATGCCTATTTAAAAACAAATCCGCCGAAAGGTCCGGAACGTGATAAAAAAGAGGCTGTTTTTGTAGAACGCCAGTTAAAATTGGTGAAACGGTTCCAAGAAATTTTAACCCATGCTTATCCGGATGCTTTTTATCAGTATGATAAGAAGACGAATACGAAGACATCCAGATTTGTTCCTTTTGAAAGAGACTTGGGTGATGGTACGGATCAGTCCAAGAAGATTTGGATGTATCGGTTGAAAAATAAAAAAGGTGAACATATCTATCGTGCAGCGACGGATACTGGTGTAGAACCGGGTATGTTCGACTCTGCTATTATTAAAGAGGCTCGGGCAAAAGCAAAGGAAGCATTGCAATCATATGCCGGCTTGAATTTAAATGATCCGAAGGGGTTGACGATGGTGCATAATCCGGACGGTACGGTTGGTATTGAAGCCTTTAACAAGATGTCTCCTAAGACCCAAGAAGCCTATAAATGGCTAGCTCGTGCGAATGCGTTAGCTGAGTTGGATAATTACAGTCAAGGCAATTTAAATGATACTACTGGCATGTTTAAACGCAATGAAAAAGGGGAATGGTATCAGGATAGAGATGATACTAAGGAATATAGATATGCTGGTAATGGTAAGTCCATAGAAGATGCTGAAGATGATGAATGGGTATTAGATGGCGTAGAATCTCATTTAATCGGTCGCCTGGACCAAGATGAGGCGGCGACGACAGAAGCACGGAAGAAATATCCATCGCGAACGATGTATAAGTTTGATAATTATGGAGATAAATTGGGTGAGATTTTATATAAGGGGAATTATACCTTGGCTAAAAATAATAGACAAGGCAAAGATAGTATTTATGACTTACATATGCCCCAGTTTGTGGCAAACTTCTTAGAACAATTGGATAAGACTGTTTTACGAGCTTCCGATAGTGGCTCTCAAGGGCCTCGAGCAGCTTTGGAAAAACAATTGGGCAGACCGATCAAAACAAAAGGATTGGTTACTCGTAAGGATGTCATTCCGTCTCTTTCACGGGCAGCTTTCTTGCAAGTAAAACGACAAATGAATACACGCCTTGGGGTACAAGCGTGGTATTTCCGTGGACAAAATAATACTGCTGAGAAGATGGAATATGCTAAGCAACAAGCTGGTGTGGCAGAGCAAAATGGAGTTGCTTCATTCACGCAATTAGCTCAAGTTGTGGGTATTGGTGTAAAAGCACAAATCGGATCGGATTTGTCCTTATCTTTTGATTATGGTCGTAACTACACTGACTTCGGGCGTTTTATGAACGGTTCGAGTATTTTTGAGCATACGAAAGGTACGGCCGATTTTAGAGTACTTGGCAGAAATATTGGTTCTACGCCGTCCTTCTGGGCAGTGAAATTAGCGATGGGGCGTAGTAATATTAATGTGGAAGGTAGCTGGAATGCGTTTGTCGATTATAAGGCATTTCAACATGGTGCCTTCTTCGGCGGTACCGGTGCAGAAGGTGTGCCGGATCGGTATTTGGATGGCATTCGTAGCTTTACGGTCGGTGCAGGATATGTCCCAAGAAAGAATGTCTTTTTACAAGGATATTACACTTTTGATGCAAAGGGCATGAAAGCACGGGATACCATTTATGGACCAGAAAACTTCCGGCTTGGTGATTATGCACGGGTACAAGTTACATATTTGTTTTAAGTAAACGGTCATGGTAGACGAAAATAAGGTTTGACAAGATTTCATGGGTTTGCTATGATGGAGAAGACAATAAAAGTGGCGATGCAGGAGAGTAGTAGGTATCATGTATAGCGAAACGGGATGGTGTAAGCCGTTACGATGCTGAAGGCGCTCTGAAGGCCGAAGCCGGAAGTTCAGTTGAATGTGTATGGCTTAGTCAAAAAGCGGGTCAATGACCAATGAGGGTGGAACCGCGGGTGTATACTCGTCCCTGTAACACATGGTGTTACAGGGACTTTTTGTATGTAGGAGGTAGAGTGGATGAATTTTCAGGATATGATTTTTGCATTGAAGCGTTTTTGGGCCTCCCAAGGGTGCATTATTTATGAACCATATGATGTGGAAAAAGGGGCAGGCACGATGAATCCAGCGACATTTTTACGCGTTATTGGACCGGAACCATGGAAGGTTGCATATGTGGAACCGTCACGGCGTCCTGCGGATGGTCGGTATGGTGATAATCCGAATCGGTTGTATCAACATCACCAGTTTCAAGTTATTTGTAAACCGTCACCTGATAATATTCAAGAATTATATATTAAAAGTTTGGAAGAATTGGGTATTAATCCGAAAGAACATGATATTCGTTTCGTTGAAGATAACTGGGAATCGCCAACGCTCGGTGCGTGGGGATTAGGTTGGGAAGTATGGCTTGATGGCATGGAAATCACGCAGTTCACGTATTTTCAACAAGTGGGTGGCATTGATGTGCATCCAGTGGCATCGGAAATTACGTATGGTATGGAACGACTTGCTATGTATATTCAGGGCGTAGAGAATGTATACGATTTGCAGTGGAATGATCAGGTCACGTACGGTGATATTTTCCATCAAAATGAGGTGGAACAGTCAACGTATTCTTTTGAACAGAGTGATGCGAAGTTATTGTTTGCGTTATTTGATCAGTTTGAAAGCGAAGCAAAGCGGGTTGCGGCGGTTGGATTGGTTATTCCAGCATATGATTATGTGTTGAAATGCTCGCATACGTTTAATTTATTGGATGCACGAGGTGCTATCAGTGTGAGTGAACGAGCTGCGTTTATTGGTCGTGTACGTGCGATGGCACGGTTATGTGCGAAGACGTATTTGACACAACGTGAAGCGTTAGGCTTTCCGTTGCTTAAGAAGGAGGAACACAAATGAGCAAAGATATGGTATTAGAAATTGGTACAGAAGAAATACCGGCTCATTATATGCCGGGAGCGTTAACGCAAATGGCCGAATTAGCACAGCGGTCTTTTCAAGAAGCACATATTTCGTATGGCAATGTGAAAACGTGGGGAACTCCTCGGCGGTTGGTTTTATATGTCACCGACGTAGCTGAATGGCAAGATGATATTTCGACTGTGCGCAAAGGTCCATCTGTTAAGATTGCCTATGATCAAGACGGAAAACCAACTTCCGCTGCGATTGGGTTTGCTCGTGGTCAGGGAATTGAGGTAGATAAGTTAGCTGTAGAAGACGGATATATTTTTGCCAAGGTGTTGCATAAGGGAAAAGAAACGGCATTGTTGTTGGGCGATATTTGCAAGCAAGTGGTTACGGGCTTATCTTTTCCACGTAGCATGCGCTGGGGCGATGGAGAGTTTCGCTTTGTTCGTCCCTTACGGTGGTTGGTGGCTCTTTTTGGTGATGAGGTTATTCCTTTTGAAGTGGCACGAGTCGTTTCCGGCAATATGAGTAGAGGTCATCGTTTTTTGGGAACGGGCGATTTTCTTATTCCTTCGGCAAAGGCGTATGAAGAAACGGTGCGGAATAATTTTGTGTTAGTCGATCCGGAAGAACGGAAACAGCGTATTGTGGCAGGATTGGAAGAGATGGCCAAGCAGCAGGGCGGTATGGTCTTAATGGATGAAGATTTATTAGAAGAAGTGGTATATTTAGTTGAATATCCGACTGTCCTTTGTGGCACGTTTGATCAAGCTTATTTACAGCTTCCTGAAGCGGCCGTTATTACTCCCATGAAAGATCATCAACGGTATTTCCCATTACGTGATGCAGATGGTACCGTGATGAATCGCTTTTTAACTGTTCGCAATGGCGATGATTTTCATTTGGAAACAGTGCAACATGGGAACGAGCGAGTGTTGCGAGCTAGGTTAGATGATGCGGCATTCTTCTTTGCGGAAGATAGGAAAGTACCTTTAGCATCACGAATTGATAAATTAAAGAAAATTGTTTTTCAAGATGGCTTAGGTACATTATATGATAAGTCGCTGCGGTTACAACAGCTTTGTTATTATTTGAATCATAAACTAGATTTAGGCTTGTCTGATGACGTGTTGCAACGAGCAGCCTTTTTAGCAAAGACCGATTTAGCAACACAAATGGTCATGGAATTTACGGAATTGCAAGGTGTGATGGGCAAGGAATATGCTCTGCTTGATGGGGAAGATGAAGTTGTAGCGGAAGCGTTGAAGGAACAGTATGAACCACGGTTTGCTGGTGACGTATTACCCACCACGATGGTAGGAACGGTGTTGAGCTTGGCTGATAAAGTAGATACCATTGTAGGGATGTTTAGTTTAGGCCATGTACCAACGGGATCACAAGATCCCTTTGCATTACGGCGACAGACCATAGGTGTACTGAATATGCTATTGACATCGGGGTGGAATATTAATTGTCATGAAATATTCACGGTCGTATTGGAATTATTGGGTGTAGATGCGGATAAGGCGGCAGCTGTGCAAGCGACTTTACATGATTATTTCCAATTGCGGTTTAAGAATATGTTACAAGAAAAAGGGTACGACTACCGTATTTTAGAATGTGTGTCTGAAGCGGATACGTTGAATGTTGTGGATATAGAGAAACGAGCAGCCGCGTTGACTAAGGTGGATATTATGCAGCAAGAAACGCTTTTACAGGCGTATACGCGGGTGGGCAATATGGTTAAAGAAGAATCGATTATAACCGTAGATCCTACTTTGTTTGAAACACCCGAAGAAGAAAGGTTGTATCATGTATGCCAAACGTTAGCGACTGCTTTGTCGGCTTGTTATGCTGTATATGATTACGCAGAAGCGTTGCGTCTATTAGCACGTGGTGTAGAACCAATTCATCAATTTTTAGATCATGTATTGGTTATGCATGACAATCCAGCGGTAAAAGAAAATCGCTTACATCTATTGACTTGGGTATATCAGTTGATTCAGCCTTTAGGTGATATTACACGATTGAGCTAAGTTGCTTGATAGCCCCATATATAACACGAATATGGGGCTATTCTTTTATTTAGGAAGAGAATTTTGTGTATTTTATATAAATTATAAGAGAAAGAAGCGTGTACTGTGGATAGAAATCTGTCAATTCAGCATTTTATGCAACGTCCCGTTTGGGCACAAATAGATTTAGATGCAGCCGCGTTTAATATACGTCAGATTCGTCGTATGGTTGGACCGGATGTGGCGATTATGTCTGTCGTGAAAGCGAATGCGTATGGGCATGGATCGGTAGAGTTAGCACGTGTGTTTTTGGAGCATGGCGCTGATCGAGTGGCTGTGGCCTGTCTTGGTGAGGCTATCGAGTTGAGACAAGGGGGAATTACGGGGCGTATTGTTATTTTAGGGCATACCGATGGCAGTCAGGCGGCGGAGTTGGTGAATTATGGTATTGATGTGACGGTTTTTCGGTATGAAGATGCTCTTGCTTTTTCGCAGGCGGCTGTAGCACAACAACGTATGGTTCATGTTCATATTGCCGTGGATACGGGGATGGGGCGTATTGGGTATCGACCAGATGCGTCTAGTATTGCCGAGATACAACGAATAGCGATGTTGCCTCATGTTCAGTTAGATAGTGTGTTTACTCATTTTGCCGTATCCGATGAAAGTGATGTGGCTTCTATTGAGTATACACAATTGCAATATAAGCGATTACAAGCGTTTTTAGATGAGTTGCGACAAGTGGATATTGTACCAGCGTATGTTCATTGCTGTAATAGTGCTGGCGTAGTGTGGGGAAAATCGCTTTTGGCAGGCATGGTGCGTCCGGGAATTTTACAATATGGTTATCATCCATCGGCAACGGTACAGGCTACCTCGTTTTGTCCACGTCCCGTCATGTCTTTACGGGCTTGTATTACCCATATTAAGGTTTTAGAAGCGGGGGAAACGGTTAGTTATGGACGGCATTTTCAAGCCAAGGAACAACGAGTAATTGCCACACTGCCGATTGGTTATGCTGATGGGTATCCTCGGGCATTATCTAATCGTGGCGATGTATTAGTGCGAGGAAAACGAGCAAGGCAGGTAGGGAATATTTGTATGGATCAATGTATGATCGATGTTACGGATATCCCTCAGGTAGCCGTTGGCGATGAGGTTGTGTTGTTTGGACAGCAAGGTGATGAGTCGGTGCCGTTAGAAGAATTAGCGTGTTGTATTGGTACGATTGCACATGAAATTCTTTGTAATATTAATCGCCGAGTGCCACGTGTGTATGTGCAGGGTGGTGAAGTGGTACGGCGGTTAGAATATTTAGTGGAATAGGGGTATTACTTTTTTACATACGTTATAAAAGGTACATGCTAATTTGTAATACAAAAATGAAAGTGATAATGATATAGTTATATATACGCCTCTATATGAGTTATAATAAAATAAATGAGAAAACGCAGACAATATGAGCGGATAAGATTGTTTTACTTTTCACAAATACGTGGTATACTAAACATAGAAAGAATACCACATTGGAGTGGTATTACCCCTTTCGGTAGAAAGGCTGGTAGAAAGTGAGGCGTTACATCATGAAACAAGTACAAGAAGATGTCTATAAACAGAACCAAGGCATGATTGCATGTTTTTTCTCTTGTCAAGGTTGCCTTAGACAAAAACAATATGTTTGGCGAATGATTGCGTTGGCATTGGTAGGAATGATTGCATCCAGTTTGATACAAGCACAAGGTATGGATGCGGTTGTTGGGGGTATATTAGCTATCGTTGCTGGTATTTCGGGGATTACCTTAGGTATTCGCCGGTTTCATGATTTAGGTAAAACCGGTTGGTGGATGATACTGGGAGTGATCCCTGGCGTTAATATAGGTGTTGTATTATATTTGCTAGGCACATCCGGAATGTATCGTACACAACAATATAGCTTTTCAAAAGTATCTTAAATTACGAGGAGTGATACGGAATGGGAGCATTTCTTTTTTCTTCACGAGGACGAGTGAATCGTAAGCCATATATTATATCTATGATTATATTAGGCATTGTGACAGGATTCTTTTCTTGCCTTAGTGAGGGGGCAGGGGATATATTTATAGTGTCGTTAGTTAGTGTGATTGTTATTTGTTTATGCTCCATCGCATCTATTCTATTAACGATACGCCGGTTTCATGATTTAAATCGATCTGGATGGTATACTTTATTGGGTTTTATTCCGATCGTTAATTTCGTTGTGAGCTTATACCTATTGTTTAAGCGTGGTACTGAAGGTGAAAATAAGTATGGGGCTGATCCGCTGTTGTGAGTTGTGCGATCATTACTTGTTATAAAGCACGTAAAAGAGCGTTTTCCTGAGAAATAGGGAGAACGCTCTTTTATATTGCTTATAGTTGATTGGTATCCTCTTGGAGCTTTTTTGTCAGATAGAAGAAAAACTTAAAATTTATAATAGCGATTATCTGAACGAGAAGGTAAATCTGGATTTGTCAATAAGGATTATAAATTTAATTTTTATAAAAGCATACGAAAAAAGAATATATTTGAAGATAAATTGAAAAAAACGTATAAAGAAAAATGAGAAAAGAAAGCAATATATTTGATAAAAAAGTGGTAAGACTGTATAGTTTTTAAAATGAGTTACAATTGAGATTAAAGAGAATTTTTATTCATTTTTTGAATAAAAAAATATATGAATATAAAACCGTAAAAATAGTATTTATATAATAATATGAACGAAAATTCATTTAACCAGATAGAGTATAAATGATGATGAAGATGATAATCTTATTCTACATATAAATAAAGTACACGCAAAAAAAATTTATTTTTTTTTGCGTGTATGAGTAAGTCTATATATGTGGGGGGTACTATGTATATATTTCTTAAACACCCGTGAAAAATGGGAAGCCGAGGCATAACCGACTATTGTCGCAATATAGGCAATGGAGTATTCGTTAGATCGTAGCAGTTTTTTTGCTTCCTGGCAACGCAATCGATGATGATACGATAAGGGAGTTTCTCCCGTCGTTTCGTGAAATACGCGTACGAGATAGCAAGCATTGACATAGAGTGTTTGACTTAATTGTGGCAATGAAAATTTTTCTGTATAGTGTTGTTGGATGTACTTTTGTGCTTGTTCGGTTAACTCTTTTTTTGCTCCTTTCCATGTCGGAAGGTCGGGACGACAACGAAAACAAGGACGATAGCCATGCATTTCGGCTATTTTAAATGTAGGAAATATAACGATATGACTAGGGTTTGCTAAGCGTGTCGAACAAGAGGGACGGCAAACTATTTTTGTCGTGCTCACGCCATAGACAAACTGGTCATCATATTCATGGTTACGTGTCTTTATGGCGGTCCATTCTTCATCGGTCATGGTAATGTACTCCTTTCTTTACGAGGGGGTCTTATTAATTGTTATTATAACATATGGAGTGTGTAAAATATATTGATATTAAAATTCATTTTTATGGCAGGTAAATTTGGAATAAAAATAATTGAATAAGAAGTCAATATTAGAATAACATATGCAGAACAATTCATGTATTATTATTGAAGGGGTAGTACGTCATCTAGCATTTGTGTGTGAAGGCGCTGCTTCTAAAAAATAATAAGAGGGAGGTAAGCGACAATGCCATTATCAATGTTGCAACGTGGAGAAAGCGGTGTTGTAAAATCGATTCACGGAAAACAAAAAGACATTCGGCACTTAGCTGACTTAGGAGTAGTGGTAGGCGCTACAGTTAAAGCTGTGAATGAAATTGAGGGTAATATTATTATAGAAGTAAAAGGCTCTCGGCTAGCCATGAATAAAATAATGGCGAATCGCATTATCCTCGACGTATGATGAAAGGAGAGAGCGGCATGAAAACTTTACGTGATGTGTCTGTAGGCGAAACTGTAACGGTCGTAAAAGTCCGTGGCGATGGTGCGTTAAGACGCCGTATTTTAGACATGGGGATTACAAGAGGTGCGAAAATTTATATTCGTAAATCGGCACCGTTAGGGGATCCATTAGAGCTTACTGTACGGGGATATGAACTTAGTATTCGTAAAAGTGACTCAGAAATGGTAGAAGTTGAATAAAGGAGAGGAAATTATGACTATTAGAATTGCACTTGCCGGGAATCCGAATACTGGGAAAACAACGTTGTTTAACGCGTTGACTGGTAGTGTTCAGCATGTTGGTAACTGGCCTGGTGTTACGGTAGAAAAGAAAGAAGCTGCTTTACGTTATGATAAATCAGTTATTATCGAAGACTTGCCAGGTATTTATTCGTTATCACCATATACAACTGAAGAAATTGTTACACGTACGTATATCGTAAATGAACGTCCTGATGCTATTTTGAACATCGTCGATGCATCGAACCTGGAACGTAACTTATATTTAACGACACAACTCGTTGAAGTAGGGGTTCCTGTGTTGCTTGCGTTAAACATGATGGATATTGTTAAGCGCAATGGCGATAAGATTGATATGGAAAAATTGGGCGAAGAACTGGGCTGTACAGTAGTCCCTATTTCCGCATTAAAAGGGGAAGGGATTAAAGAAGCTGCATTAAAGGCAGTAGAATTAGCTAAAGCGAAGAAACCTCATGTATCTCGCCATACATATAACGATCAATTAGAAAAGTGTTTGGATGAAATTGGTGCTTTGATTAAGGATAAGGCGGATCAAGATGGTATTCGTTGGTATACAACGAAAGCGTTTGAACGAGATGCACAAATTTTAAAAGCACTTGATTTAGATGCAGATACACAAGCTAAAGTAGAAGCAATTATTAAAGACTGTGAAGAACGCGAAGATGACGATAGTGAAGGTATCGTTACGAATGCTCGATACGAATATATTTCTGGTCTTATAGAACATTGCTATGAAAAGAAAAATAAAACAGGCTTGACTGTTTCCGACCGAATTGACCAAATTGTTACAAACCGAATTTTAGCATTGCCGATTTTTGTATTTATTATATTTATCGTTTACTATCTTTCGATTTCGACAATTGGTACAGCTGGTACAGATTGGATCAATGATAACTTGTTTGGCGATATTGTTCCTAGCATCTTAGATCCGTTCTTAACATCTATTGGTCTTTCCGAATGGTTACATGCATTGATCATGGATGGTATTGTTGCTGGCGTAGGTGCCGTTATTGGTTTCTTACCGCAGATGTTAGTCTTGTTTATTTGCTTGGCTATTTTGGAAGACTGTGGGTATATGGCTCGTATTGCCTTCATCTTAGACCGTATTTTCCGTAAATTTGGTTTATCGGGTAAATCTTTTATTCCTGTATTGGTATCTACTGGTTGTGGTATCCCGGGAATCATGGCTTCGCGTACGATTGAAAGTGATAATGACCGTCGGTTGACTGTTTTAACGGCTACATTTATGCCATGTGGGGCTAAGTTACCTATTATTGCATTGATCACGGGTGCGTTATTCCCTGATTCTACATGGATTGCACCATCTGCTTATTTCTTAGGTATTCTGTCCATTGTTATTTCTGGTATTATATTAAAGAAAACATCTCTCTTTGCAGGAGATCCGACACCGTTTGTTATTGAATTGCCGGCTTATCATATTCCAAGTCCATTGAACGTATTACACGTTATGTTGGATCGTGGTTTGGCCTTTGTAAAAAAAGCTGGTACGGTTATCTTATTGGCTACGGTTATCGTTTGGTTCTTATCCAGCTTTGATTGGCATTTATGCATGGTTGACGATATCGGTAATTCTATTTTGGCTACGATTGGTCGTGTTATTGGTCATATCTTTGTGCCCGTTGGTTTTGGCGACTGGAAAGCAACCGTTGCGTCTATTACGGGCTTAATGGCAAAAGAAAACTTGGTTGGTACATTTGGTATATTGTATGGCTTTGCTGATGTGGATGCGGATGACAGTGTTGCTATTTGGCAGACGCTTCATAGTCAATATACACCGCTTGCTGGGTATAGCTTGATGGTATTTAACTTATTGTGCGTACCTTGCATGGCTGCTGTTGGTGCGTTACGTCGTGAAATGATGTCCGCTAAGTACACTTTATTTGCTGTTACTTATCAATGCGTATTTGCTTATGCAATGTGCTTGATGATTTATCGTATTGGCTTGTGGATTACGACTGGTGCCTTTACTATTTCCACAGTTGCAGCTATTATTGTTGCTCTTGTCTTCTTATACCTGATCTTTGTTAAGAAAGCGGCAAAACCAAAACAACAAGATCAATTTGAAGTTATTGAAGCAGTGGAATCAGCTGTTCAAGGAAATAAAAATAAATAATGATTTGAAAGGAAGTAATTATTATGGCAAACATTATTGTAGGAATTATTGTGTTGGCTGTTATTGTAGGAGCTGCCCGTAGTGTATACAAGAAAAGAAATTCTTGCAGTTGTGGTTGTGGCAGCGATTGTGGTACGAATTGTCACCATTAATTTAATAATAGTTACGAAAAAGTTACGCAAACCAAAAGGAACCGTTCATATGAACGGTTCCTTTTGGTTTGGTGGATTAGGTAAAAAAGATTTATTCTTTTCGTCAGGACGGCTGATTAAAGCGAACGATGATATTTCTTTTTCCTATTGAGAAGGCGAAACGGGGTGCGGAAAATCTACGTTCGCATGATTAGTGGTGGGGGTATATATATCAACGGCTGGCATGATTTATTTTTGAGATATGCTGTTGTTGGCGATGACACAACGTTGTAAGGGACATTTGTCGATTTATCTTACTTTTCAAGATTCGGATAGTGCGGTTGCCCCACGGATGTCCGTCAGGAAAGTTTGGCTGAGGCACTCTATTTGAGTGGTACGGGATAGGGGGAGGAACGATGGGCATAGATGAATTGTTAGATAGCGTTGGTTTGAAATTACGTTATCGGTATGCTTATCTAGGAAAAATTTTTAGTGGGCAACGGATTGTGATGATTTTTGCACCAACGATTTGGCGGTAGTACGATATATTGGTACTCGCACGCTAGTGATGTTCAGGAAAAATCAAGGAAAGGGGGGCCTGTCGAAAACATTATTTACTAATCCGTGTCATGCTTATAATGAAGTTATTATTATCAGCTATTTTGCAACTTGATGCTACGATGGAAAGGCAAAAAGTGTCGTCAATATGGGAAAATGATATATCTGTACAAGGGTATTTATAAGAAGTGGAACAAGAGGCAGTTTGTGCGAAAAGACGCATAGTAATGGAGTGAGAAAAGAAGTTGTATATAGACACGCAATGAGGCGAGATATCATTGCGTGTTTTTTAGTGAGAAAGAGAAAAATGTGACAAAATTGGACTAGAGCAAATCATAATGGTGTTTACGGATATGGCTGTTACAAAACAGCATACGATAATAATTATTTTTAGTAATTTTGTATGCATTAATTGGGGCGGTGTGTTATAATCAACATAGTTATAATTTTAAATGAGGTGATTTTTTTGTCTAAGCCGATTTTTGTTACGGGGCATAAAAGCCCGGATACTGATTCTATTTGCACTTCTATTGCATTTGCAACATTGCGTCAGTTACAAGGCATGAATACGATACCTATACGAGCAGGTGAAATAAATAAAGAATCGATGTTTGCTTTACAATATTTTAAGGTTGATCCACAGCCGTTAGTAACCGATGTATATCGAAAAGTGGGAGATGCAGTGCGTTGCGATGTGCCTGCTTTGCCGAAGCAGGCAAGTTTAAAAGATGCAGTTCAGTGGTTTTCTCAACAGGGTGTAGATGTGGCACCTGTTGTTGAGGGAAATACGTTTGTCGGTGTGGTGGATAAACAAGTATTTGCCGATGCGTTTATTCTTTCGGTTTTGGGGAAAGAATTACCACTAATTGCCGATTTAGTGCATACACCTAAACAGGTTTTTGCTCCGAGTGATAAGGGATTAGATGTTCCTGACACAGGGGAATTTGTTGTTGTTGATGGCGAAACTTATGTGGGCATGATTAATGCTGCCGATGTAGAATTGGCTGAAAAACAAAAAGTGATGTTAGTTGACCACAATGAACAAAAACAGATTATTGATGGAATTGAAGATGCTGAAATTGTAAGTGTGGTAGATCATCATCGCATTGGTGGAACGTTGATGACGGATGGCCCTATCTTTATTTTGTTCCGTCCCGTAGGATGTACGGCAACGATTGTTACTTCTCTGTATGAGCAAGAGGGCGTAGAGATACCTAAAGCGATTGCGGGATTATTACTTTCGGCAATTCTTTCGGATACGGTATTGTTCCGCTCTCCAACGTGTACAGCAGAAGATAAGAAAACGGCGATTAAATTAGCGGCAATAGCTGGTGTCGATGTTGAAACGTATGGGATGGAAATGTTGAAAGCAGGTGCGAATGTATCTGATTTAACACCAGATCAAATTGTTCATAATGATATGAAAGAATTTTCAGATGGTATTCATACCTTTACGGTTGCACAAGTACAAGTAATGGATACGACTGATGTGTTAAAGCAAAAAACGGAGTTATTAGCTGCTTTAGAACGGTTGCGTGCATCGAAAGATTTTATTGCGTCCTTTTTGATGGTTACGAGTATTATTGATGAAGCAACGACGTTTTTGTTTGCTGGGGACATAGAACATGTAGTGGCCAAGGCGTTTGCTAAGGACGTAGCCGATCAGGCTGTTTATTTACCTCATGTTATGAGTCGAAAAAAACAAATTATACCTCCTTTGTTAGAGGCAATGAAGTAAAGAGAGAAAAAAGGCTCATCGTGAGGTGAGACTTTTTTTTTGAGAGAGTGAGGAGATATGTTGATGAGTTCTATTTTAGAAGGACTAAATTCACGACAACAGGAAGCGGTATTACAGATTGAAGGCCCTGTTCTTGTTACGGCTGGTGCTGGGTCAGGAAAGACAAAGGTGCTTACGTGTCGAATTGCTCATATCTTGGAAACGGGCGTGGCACCGCAACGAATTTTAGCGATCACATTTACCAATAAAGCGGCTAAAGAAATGCAGGAACGGGTAGCTTTGTTAATTGGCGATGTGGCAAAGTCTATGTGGATTAGTACGTTTCATTCGTTTTGTGCCAAACTCTTGCGTATGCATCTTGATGGGAAATTTGGTTATCATCGCAATTTTGTTATATATGACAGTACGGATCAATTGACGGTTGTCAAAAAGATGCTCAAGGAATTACAGCTGGATGAAAATAGGTTTTTACCTCATGTTGTATTAAGTACGATTTCTAATGCTAAAAATGCTTTGCTTACAGCGAAAGAATGGGCAAAACAAGCAGGTGATTTTTATCAGCAGAAAGTGGCAGAAGTGTATTTTCGGTATGAACGGGAATTACAGGAAAATAATGCCTTGGATTTTGATGATTTATTGACATATACAGTGAAATTATTGCAAGAAGACGAAACGATACGGGCGAGGTATCAAGACCGATTTCAATATATTCTTATTGATGAATACCAAGATACAAATTATGCACAATATATGTTGACAAGGATTTTAGCAAAAAAGTGGCGTAATATTTGTGTGGTCGGTGATGCAGATCAGAGTATTTATGCCTGGCGTGGCGCAGATATTCGTAATATTATTGATTTTACACGTGATTATCCTGAAGCGGTTTCTATTAAGTTGGAGCAAAATTATCGCTCAACGAAAACGATTTTACAAGCGGCAAATGCGGTTATTTCGCATAATGAAAAACGGCCATCGAAGGTTTTGTGGACGGATAATGAATGTGGCAAAAAGATTATTCATTATCAGGGTGCCACAGAACGTGATGAAGCGGATTATGTGGCGGGATGTATTTATAATCGCCATGATAAAAGAGGCGAGCCTTATGGTGATATGGCAATCTTATTTCGCATAAATGCTCAATCACGTATATTGGAAGAAGAACTTATTAGGCGAGGAATTCCTTATACGATGGTAGGCGGAACAAAATTTTATGATCGCAAAGAAATTAAGGATGTTATTGCCTATTTGCGTTTGTTAGTAAATCCGCAAGATAGTCTAAGTTTGCTACGGGTTATTAATGTGCCCAAACGGGGCGTTGGACAAATCACGTTGGAAAAGGTAGTGGCATATGCGGAAGAACGGCAAATGAGTGTGTTTTATGCCTTGACAGAAGTGGAAAATATTGATATAGCTGAACGGGTAAAACAGACAATGAAGGCTTTTATTGATGTTATTTTTTCTTTGGCAGAAAAAGCGACAACGATGGATGTATTTTCTTTATTGGAAACGGTTATAAAGGATACGGGATATGGTGATTTATTAGCCGCTGAAGCTCGTAAGGATACGCGAGGCGAGACTAGGCAAGCCAATGTAGGGGAATTTTTGTCAGTTGCAAAAGAGTATGTTGATGGGAATCCTAACGGGACGATACAAGACTTTTTAGAAACGGTAGCATTAGTTAGTGATGCTGATTCTTTTGAAAATAAGGAATCGCAAGTTACGCTTATGTCACTGCATGCAGCGAAGGGATTAGAGTTTCCTATTGTCTTTTTAGTGGGGTTAGAAGAAGGGCTGTTTCCGCACAGTCGTTCTTTGATGGATCCGATGCAATTGGAAGAAGAACGGCGACTGGCTTATGTTGGGATTACACGAGCTGAACGTCAATTATACGTGACGAATGCTATCTCGCGTATGTGGTATGGCAGTATATCATCGCATGTGCCAAGTCGATTTTTAGCGGAAATTCCAGCAGAATTAAAAGATGTAAAAGAAATGTCTCGTTTGATGAAGCAAAAACGGTTTTCTGTTCTTAGTAAACAACGTGTTTCTGTATTATCGACTGCCGTGTCTACGTCCTTACCAAAGAAACATCAGGTGGATACGTCCATTCAAAAAGGTGACTTGGTACAACATAAAATTTGGGGTAAGGGAAAGGTAGTAGAGGTTTTTGGTTCGGGCGATAGCATGCAATTAAAAATACAATTTCCAACGCAAGGTGTACGGCAGGTAATGGTAAAGTATGCACCGATTGAAAAAGTATAATAGGAGGATAGCGGATGTGTGAAGTAACGGAAAAGCAAATAAAAGAGCTACGTCATAAAATTGAAGAGTTAAGTTATCAATATTATACGTTAGATGCACCTACTGTTTCTGATTATGAATATGATATGTTGTATCGGCAATTAGAACAGGCAGAAAAAGCTCATCCTGAATGGATTACTCCTGATTCGCCGACACAACGGGTCGGTTCTAAGTTAGCTGGTGGCTTTGCCAAATATACGCATGATCAGCCGATGCTTAGTTTAGGTGATGTGTTTTCGGATGATGAAGTGCGAGCATTTGATGAACGGGTACGTGCGGAATTACTATCTACACCGATTCAATATGTGGTTGAATTGAAGATTGATGGCTTAGCGGTTAATTTGATTTATGAAAAGGGGCGTTTTGTTCGAGGCGTAACCCGTGGAGATGGACGGGTAGGTGAGGATATTACGCATAATGTGCGGACAATTCGGACTATCCCGTTGCGTATTCCGACTACCGCTGCACATGTGGAAATTCGGGGCGAAGTTTATATGCCTATTGGGTCTTTTCAGATCTTAAATGAACAACGGCTTGCTGATGGGATGGAGCCTTTTGCTAATCCACGCAATGCCGCTGCTGGTTCATTGCGGCAACAAGATCCGCAGATAACGGCAGAGCGTAAATTGGCTTTTTTTGCTTATGCCGTAGGTGGCATGGATGGCTTGCTTATATCAAGTCAAGCGGAGTTGTTACAGCAGTTGCAAACGTGGCGCTTTCAAGTTAATCCCGAATATCGTGTTTTTTTTACTATTGAAGATGTTATCGACTATATTCATACGTGGGATGAAAAAAGAGATAGTTTAGGGTATGCTACGGATGGTATGGTGATCAAGGTAAATGCTTTTTCGCAACAACGACAATTAGGTAATACGGTGAAAATTCCTCGGTGGGCAATTGCTTATAAATTTCCGCCGGAACAGGTGAAAACACAGGTTGCTGATATTTCGATTTCCGTTGGTCGTACGGGAGTCTTGACTCCGACGGCTGATTTAAAACCAGTCTCTTTAGCTGGGACGATAGTAAAACGAGCGACATTACATAATGAAGATTACATTGCAGAAAAGGATATTCGCATTGGCGACACGGTGATCATTCAAAAAGCTGGTGAAATTATACCAGAAGTAGTACGGGCAATTACATCTGTGCGAACGGGAAGTGAACAGGTTTATCGTATGCCGACGCAATGCCCTAGTTGTGGTAAGATGGTTGTACGTGTTACTGGTGAAGCCGCTATTCGTTGTGTCAATCCAGCATGTCCGGCAATGATTGCTGAACAAGTGATTCATTTTACTTCGCGACAGGCCATGAATATAGATGGGGTAGGTGATGCGTTAGTACGGCAATTGTTAGAACATCAATTGATTCGGGATGCGGCTGATTTATATACATTGCAAAAAGAGCAACTCCTTTCGTTAGAAGGATATGGTGAAAAGGCGGCAGATAATGTGCTGGGGGCCATTGAAAAGAGCAAGGTAGTTGGCTTAGGACGTGTGTTGTTTGCGTTAGGCATACGGTTTGTTGGTGCAAAGACCGGGCAAGTATTGGCAGAACATATGGGATCGTTGGCTGGATTGAAAAAAGCAACGGAAGAAGAATTGATGTCGATTCCTGATATTGGTCCGCGTACGGCGAAGAGTGTGGTGTCTTTCTTTCATGATGAGGCAAATCAAAAACTCGTGGATAAATTAGTTAGGGCTGGCGTGCAAATGACTGTACCAGAAAAAACGGTTATTAATCATACTTTTGTCGGTGAATTGGTAGTGGTAACGGGTAAGTTAGCATCTTTTTCAAGGAAAGCAGCTGAACAAGCTGTAATTTTGCGAGGGGGAAGTTGTTCTTCTACGGTAACCAAAAAGACGACATTGCTTGTTTGTGGAAATGATCCTGGAAGTAAATATGATAAAGCAAAAAAAATGGGTGTGCCGATTATTAGGGAAGAAGAATTTCAAGCTCGCTTACAGGATGAGTAGATGTAAAAGTGTAAAAATGATATAATATGAAGTTGTAAATGATTAGTATTATTGGCTAAGGGGTGTCTTTATGAAAATCACTAGCGAAGAAATAAAAAAAATAGCCCTCTTATCACGGCTTACTGTGAAAGAAGAGCAGATGGCAGTAGTAGAAAAACAGATGAGTGATATTTTGTCTTATATGGATTTAATCGGGGAAGTAGATTTGACGGACGTAGAACCGACAGCTCATGCCGTTCCGTTACGGAATGTTATGCGTGCGGATGAACCGCGTAAGTCGTTAGATCATGGAGAAGCATTGTCCAATGCACCAGAGGAAGAAAATGGGTATTTTAAAGTACCGAAAGTGTTACAGGATTAAGGAGGGATATTGTGAAATCAATGACGATTCATGGATTGCATAACAAATTGATACATCGTGAAATTACGGCTGTGGAATTGACGGAAGCGTATTTAGCACATAAAGATAAGGTGGAACCGAAAGTACAGGCCTTTTTATCAGACCAGCGTGAAACCGCTTTACAGCAAGCGGCTGCTGTGGATGCGAAACTTTCGGCTGGTCAGGAAATTAGTATGATGGCAGGGATTCCAGGGGCGATTAAAGATAATATTTGTGAAAAAGGACAGCAAGCATCTTGTGCATCACATATTTTGGAATCTTTTCGTGCTCCTTATAATGCAACGGTTATTGAACGGTTGCTGCAGCAGGATTATATTAGTTTAGGTAAAACGAATATGGATGAATTTGCTATGGGTAGTTCGACAGAAAATTCTGCTTTTCATCCCACTTATAATCCGTGGAATGTTGCACATGTACCAGGAGGCTCTTCCGGTGGTAGTGCTGCTGCAGTTGCTGCAGGGGAATGCGTTTGGTCATTGGGTTCGGATACGGGGGGGTCGATTCGACAACCCGCGTCATATTGTGGTGTTGTCGGGTTGAAACCTACATATGGGTTGGTTTCGCGGTATGGCCTTATCGCTTATGCTTCTTCTTTAGATCAAATTGGACCTATCACGCAGGATGTTATGGATTGTGCTATTGTTTTAAATGCAATTGCTGGACATGATGAAAAGGATAGTACATCTATATGCCAAGAAGAAAAAGATTATACAAAAGCACTTATACGGGATGTCAAGGGATTAAAAATTGGTGTTCCTCAAGAATTTTTTGGTGATGGGTTGGATGCTACTTGTCGTCAAGCATTAGAAGAAGCGATAAAGACCTATCAATCGTTGGGGGCAGAAATTGTATCCGTTTCTATGCCGCATTTGAAATATGGTTTAGCCGCGTACTATATTATTGCTCCAGCGGAAGCAAGTTCTAATTTAGCACGTTATGATGGCGTTGGCTTTGGCATGCGTGTACCAGGTAAAAATATTGTTGAAATGTATGAAAAAACGCGTACCGCTGGGTTTGGCCCGGAAGTACAACGGCGTATTTTGTTAGGGACATATGTACTTAGCTCGGGCTATTACGATGCGTATTATTTGCGGGCTATGAAAGTGCGTACTTTGGTGAAGCAAGATTATGATAAAGCCTTAAAACAATGTGATGTATTGCTCACCCCAACGGCACCAGATGTGGCCTTTTTAGTGGGTGAACATGTGAATGATCCGTTGGCAATGTATCTTGCGGATGTATGCACTGTAACGTTAAATTTGGCAGGATTGCCTGGTATGAGTATTCCTTGTGGGTATAAAAATGGATTGCCTATAGGGATGCAGCTAATTGGCAGAGCTTTAGGAGAAGAAACGTTGCTTCGCGTTGCTTATGCTTTTGAACAAGAGCGGACAGATGTGCAGCAACAAGCACCTGTCGGGGAGGTTACGCTATCATGAAATATGAATCTGTCATTGGATTAGAAGTCCATGCTGAATTAAAAACAAAGACTAAAATTTTTTGTGGTTGTAGCACAGAATTTGGAGCAGAGCCCAATACACATGTATGCCCTGTATGCTTAGGGTTGCCTGGGGTATTGCCCGTATTGAATAAAGAAGTATTGCATTTTGCTGTGAAAGCTGGGTTGGCTTTACATTGTGATATTTTACCATTTAGCAAGTTTGATCGGAAAAATTATTATTATCCTGATTTGCCTAAAAATTTTCAAACATCTCAGTTTGATTTGCCTATTTGTTTAAATGGGTATGTGGATATTGAGGTAGGGGGTAAACAGCGTCGTATTCATTTAACCCGTATTCATATGGAAGAAGATGCAGGCAAGTTAGTGCATAGTGGCTCTACTATTGATACATCCGATTCCTCTTGTGTCGATTATAATCGTACGGGTGTACCTCTTATTGAAATTGTGTCGGAACCGGATATTCGAAGTGGAGAAGAAGCACGTGCGTATTTAGAAAAACTCCGTTCTATTTTACAGTATTTAGGTGTTTCGGATTGCCGGATGGAAGAAGGAAGTATGCGGTGTGATGCCAATATTTCTATTCGACCAGTTGGGTCAGAAACATTAGGTACGAAGACAGAAATTAAAAATATTAATTCCTTTAGTGGGGTGCAAAAAGGAATTGAGTATGAAGCGGTACGACAAGCACAAATTTTAGAAGAAGGTGGTACGATCCAGCAAGCAACACGCGGATGGGAAGAAGCCAAGGGAATTACGGTATTACAACGTATTAAAGAAGGAAGTAGCGATTATCGGTATTTCCCTGAACCCGATTTAATTCCTATTGAAGTATCGTCAGAATATATTGAAGAGGTACGGCGTGAATTACCAGAATTACCAGATGTTCGGAAAGAACGATTTAAAACGGAATTTGGTTTATCCGATTATGATTCGTCGTTATTAACAGCGGATAAGGCTACGGCAGATTATTTTGAAGCGGTAGTGCAGGATGGTATTGATGCAAAAACGGTATCGAATTGGATTTTAGGTGAAATTGCTAAAAAGTTGAACGAAGAAGGAATTTCTATTGAACATATTCCTGTGACACCTACGGCATTAGCCGCACTTTTGCGGTTAATTCAAGGCGGGACAATTTCTGGTACGATGGCAAAACAGGTATTACCTGAAATGTGGAGTACTCAGAAGAGTGCAGATGAAGTGGTCAAGGAAAAAGGATTAGTACAAATTACAGATACGAATGCCTTAGAAGAGATTGTACAAAAAATTATTGATGCAAATCCTCAATCGGTAGCAGATTATCAAGCAGGTAAGAAAAAAGCTATTGGTTTTTTAGTAGGACAAATTATGAAAGAAACCAAAGGCAGAGCAAATCCTGGCCTGGTAAATCAGTTGTTACAGCAAAAATTACAGTAAGTGCGTAATATAGAGAAATAAAGTATGTCATTGTATATAGTATGACATACTTTATTTTTTTTGTGTGTTTGTGAAAAAAAGAACTCCAAATTTTCGTGTTTTTGGGCGATTGTCACTGTTTTTATGTCGTTAGTAGGAATTTTGTTGAGACATAGAAAAGATCCTTGTTATAGTGATAACAGGATACACACGGAATATATATAAAGGAGGTCTTATATGATTGATCGAAAAAAAGCAACGGTTCTATTTGCTTTAGTGCTTATGATCGGTATTTTTTTTATGCCTGATTTACCAGGGTTGACTAGTGCCGGGAAAGCAACATTAGGAGTATTGGTATTTGCGGTTATCATGTGGGTAACACAGGCTGTATCATATCCTGTCAGTGCCGTTGCAATCATTGCTTTTTTAGCGTTATTGCTAGGATTTTCTCCTGCCGAAGGAACAAGTGGAGCCTTATTAGGAACGAGTAAAGCTATACCATTAGCTTTAAGTGGCTTTATTAATGGCGGATGGGTACTCGTTGTAGCAGGATTATTTATGGCATCGGGTATTATCCATTGTAGTTTGGAAAAACGTATTGCTTATCATGTTTTAATGATTTTTGGTACGAAGGTAAAAAATATTTTTGCTGGGATTATCGCATTAATGGCATTATTGTGTTTTGTTATCCCTTCGATGACCGCACGAGCGGCTACGATTACTCCGATTGCTGTGGGTTTGGTAGAGGCATTGGGGTTGCATTTACGTAGTACTTTCAGCCGTATGTTACTGGTTACCGTGGCTATTACATCGTCTGTTTCGGGGATGTTATTGTTGACTTCTGGAGCACCGAATCCGGTGGCACTATCGTTTATTGCCACGCAGTTAGGTCATGATATTTCGTGGATGGAATGGTTTATATATGCTGCTCCATATTCGATAATATTGCTTATTATATTTTATTTTGTAGTGACACGATTTAATAAGTTTGAGTTTGACGAAGCACCCGGCGGTAAGGAATTTATTGCTAAAAAATTGGAAGAATTAGGTCCAATGAGTCGGAAAGAGAAAAAAATTGCTTTGATTTTTGGAATTACAATTTTATTTTGGATGACTCAAGGCATTCATCATATTGATGCGAATACTATTTCGATGCTGTCGGTAGTGGCGATGATTTTTCCAACGATTGGTATTGCTGGGTGGAAAGAACTGTGCCGTGGTGTAGATGCAGGTACGATTCTTCTTTTTGGTGCAGGTATTTCTTTAGGAAATGTCCTTTTAAAAACGAAAGCGGCTCTATGGCTAGCGGATGTGTCGTTGGGGCATTTGCATCTTGAACATTTGCCGCCCTTGTTGATGATGGTCCCGATTATGATTGCTTTGTTGATCATTCGCTTTGCGTTTGCTAGTACCACTTCTTCTGCTGCTGCATTGGTTCCAACGGTTATTGGCTTTTTATTAAGTTTAAATAACGATGCACTACCTATGTGGGGAATGGCATTTATTGCTACGATGACTGTATATTTTTCGTTTATCTTGCCCGTGCATTCACCGCAAGCGATGATTCCTTATGGAACACAGGCGTTTGAAGTGAAAGATATGGTTAGAATGGGTGTACCATTTACGATTATCTCGTTGGTTGTATTAGGTATTTTTGTTTTTACATATTGGCATTGGTGGGGATTAATTTAAGGAGGAATAGATATGCTTAAAGCATCGCCTAAAACATTTTGGTCTCAGACAGAAGTACTTCCTAAGATCAACGCATCAGCACATATTGCGGAAGCAGCTAGTGTTATTGGTAGTGTTACCATTTCAGCTGGCGTGATGGTCTGTCCAGGGGCTTCGATCCGAGGAGATGAAGGAATGCCGATTTTTATCGGTGAAGATAGTAATATACAGGACGGAGCCGTATTGCATGGATTGATGAATAAAAGAAAAGTAGTGCAAGGAAATGAATATTCGATTTATGTGGGCAATCGTGTATCATGTGGTCATTGTTGTGTTGTACATGGTCCTTGTGTTATCCATGATGATACCTTTATAGGTTTTAATGCCGTAGTTATTGGTAGTGAAATAGACGAGCATGTATATATTGGACATGGAGCACAAGTAGTGGGTGTACATATTGCAGCAGGACGATATGTAGAACATGGAACATCTGTATTAACACAAGCACAAGCAGATGCTTTACCAGAAATACCCATAGCTATTCGCGATTTTAATGCAGAAGTAGTGGAAAAGAATACCGAGTTAGCACGTACATATTAACTTCAAGGTGGTGGATAATATGAATATACAAGATAGAATTGATAATGTATGTTTGCGTGAACTGATTAGGACCCCGGAAGAAGCGGCAGCACTTATTAAACCAGGAATGACGATTGGTACTAGTGGGTTTACTTCAGCTGGTTATCCTAAGGCGGTACCTTTAGCGTTGGCAGAACGAATTAAAAAAGAAAAATTTAAAATTAATTTGTGGACTGGTGCATCCGTAGGACCTGAATTAGATGGTGCGTTATCAGCGGTTAATGGTATCGCTCAACGCTTGCCCTATCAAACGAATAGTACGTTGCGTAATCAAATTAATTCGGGTGATGTTGAGTATGGAGATCTTCATTTAAGCCATATGTCACAAATGGTTCGTTCGGGCTTTTTACATAAGGTGGATGTTGCTATTGTTGAAGTTTGTGCGATTACGGAAGAAGGGTATTTAATTCCGACAACATCCGTAGGGAATACGACCGCTTTTGTAGAATGTGCGGATGTGGTTATCGTAGAAGTGAATATGACTCAGCCGAAAGCATTGCGAGGATTCCATGATATCTATGATGTTCGCCCTGTCCCACATCGTGAAGTAATACCTATTGTTCATTCCGATGATCGTATTGGTGTGCCTTATATTGTTTGCGATCCGCAGAAAATAAAGGCTATTGTGCCTTGTGATATTCCCGATAAACCAGCGACCTTAGCGGCACCAGATGAAGATTTTCAAGCTATGAGTTCATATTTGATTCAATTTTTGCATCAAGAAGTGCAAGCTGGGCGGTTACCAGATAATTTATTGCCCTTGCAATCGGGCGTTGGTTCTGTGGCCAATGCAGTTATACAAGGTTTATGTCAAGCTGATTTTGAGCATTTAACGGTATATACGGAAGTTATTCAAGAAGGGATTTTTGATTTGTTTGATACCGGTAAATTAGATTTTGCTTCAGGTACATCTATGACGTTATCGGCGAAAGGGTTGCAACGGTTTTATGATAATTTGGATATGTATCGTAAGAAAATATTGTTGCGACCTCTTGAAATATCGAATAGTCCTGGTGTTATTCGGCGCTTAGGTGTTATTGCGATGAATACGGCATTAGAATTTGATATTTATGGCAATGTTAATTCGACCCATGTATTGGGGAGTAAAATCATGAATGGTATTGGCGGTTCGGGCGACTTTGCTCGGAATGCTTACTTAACTTTCTTTTTTACTAAATCAATTGCAAAAAATGGTGATATTTCATCTGTTGTACCGATGTGTTCGCATATTGACCATACAGAACATGATGTGGATGTGTTTATTACGGAACAGGGAATTGCGGATGTTCGCGGTTTATGTCCAAAAGAACGTGCCTTGCGTATTATTGAAAATTGTGCACATCCCGACTATCGACCTATGTTATTAGATTATTTTCAACGAGCGATGGGCGTTACACAACATGCGAATACACCACATATTTTATCGGAAGCACTGTCTTGGCATCAACGCTTTGCTGAAACGAAGACAATGCGTATGTAATTAGTGAACTCTCCTTTTTTAATATAGTTAGTTCATGATGCACAGAAAAAAACCTATCTTTTTTAGATAGGTTTTTTTCGTTGGCATATATTTTCGTTGGTAATAAAAAATAGGCAGTTTGTCTTTTTTTTCTTGTTATTTTTATTATAAGCGTATATGTTTTAGATATAGCCTCATCCCCCTGAGTGCTAACATAGGACATACGTGAAAAACCGCCCATTTGTCTTGGGCGGTTTTTCATAGAAAAAATAAACTATTTTTTCTTGACAAGCAAAAAAGACAGACGTATAATGAACGCATACATTATATAAGAAAAGCATAGAAGAGGATAAGGCAATTTGGCTTTTTTATTGCAGAGAGGGATATAAGGGTGAAAGTATCCTATAAAAACGAATTGTTACCACCTCGGAGCTGATATTCTGAAATTAGTAAGAATATCCGGTAGCACCGTTATCGCACTAGAGATATCGGCAACGATAAACTAGGGTGGAACCACGTGAGCAAGCTCTCGTCCCTTGGGGACGGGGCTTTTTTTATTAAGGAGGGTTTTAGTATGGCAGAAGTAATATTAAAAGATGGTAGTAAAAAAACATTTCCTGATGGTATTTCCTTGCGGGAAGCCGTTAAACAACTTAGTAATAGCTTGGCTAAAAAGGTATTGGTAGCAAAGGTAAATGGCATTGTTACAGATTTATGTGAACCTGTAGTAGATGGAACGACCGTTGAATTTTTAACATTTGAAGCACAAGAAGGAAAAGATACGCTTCGTCATACAGCTTCGCATGTTATGGCTCAGGCGATTTCTCACTTATATCCAGATGTAAAATTGGCGATTGGACCAGCAATTGAACAAGGGTTTTATTATGATTTAGATACAGAACATCGATTTACACAGGAAGATTTTGCAGCAATTGAAAAAGAAATGGCTCGCATTGTGAAAGAAAATCAACCTATTGAAAAAATAGTAGTATCGCGTGAAGAAGCGTTACAACGTTATCGTGCATCTCATCAAGACTATAAGGTAGAATTAATAGAAGATTTACCGGAAGAAGAAGTTATTTCGTTATATAGACAAGGCGATTTTGTGGATTTGTGTGCAGGCCCGCATTGTGAAACTACGGGAAGTGTTAAGGCTTTTAAATTGCTGACTGTTGCTGGGGCGTATTGGCGTGGCGATGAAAAAAATAAGATGTTGCAACGTATTTATGGGACGGCGTTTGAAAAGAAAAGTGATTTAGATGCATATGTTAAAATGAGAGAAGAAGCGGAAAAACGAGATCATCGTAAATTAGGAAAACAGTTGGACTTATTCAGTTTTCATGAAGAAGGGCCAGGTTTCCCATTCTTTCATGCCAAAGGGATGGTTGTACGGAATTGCTTACTGGATTTTTGGCGAGAATTGCATAAAGCTGCTGGATATGATGAAATTATGACCCCAACGATTTTAAACCGTCAATTATGGGAACAATCAGGTCATTGGGATCATTATCGGGATAATATGTATTTTACGACGATTGATGAACAACCTTATGCGATTAAACCAATGAATTGCCCTGGCGGAATATTAGTATATAAGAGTAATGTTCATAGTTATCGTGATTTTCCTATTCGAGCAGCTGAATTGGGATTAGTACATCGTCATGAATTACATGGGGCATTACATGGATTATTCCGAGTACGTTGCTTTACACAAGATGATGCCCATCTATTTATGTTACCAAGTCAGATGAAGAAAGAAATTTCGGGTATCATGGATTTATTTGATACGGCATATAAACAATTTGGTTTGGAATATCATGTGGAATTATCTACACGTCCTGAAGATTCGATGGGATCAGATGAAATATGGGAATTAGCAACACGGACGTTACATGAAGTGATTGAAGAAAAGAAGATTCCGTATGTTATCAATGAAGGCGATGGTGCTTTTTATGGACCGAAGTTGGATTTCCATTTAAAAGATTGCATTGGTCGTACTTGGCAATGTGGCACGATTCAATTGGATATGTTAATGCCTGAACGATTTGATGTGACTTATGTGGGTGAAGATGGACAGAAACATCGTCCTGTTATGGTTCATCGGGCTTGTTTTGGGAGTATTGAACGCTTTTTAGGGATTATTACAGAAAATTACGCAGGTGCATTCCCTGTTTGGTTGGCACCTGTACAAATTAAATTTTTGCCGATTTCGGACAAGCATTTAGCATATGCAAAAGAATTGGCACAACAGTTTAAACAAGCTGGTTTACGAGTTGAAGTTGATACGAGTAATGAAAAAATCGGGTATAAAATTCGGAAGGCCCAGATGGAAAAAACTCCTTATATGGCTGTCGTAGGGGATAAAGAAATGGCCGATCATACAATTGCTGTACGTGAACGGTCACAAGGTGATATGGGCGTAAAACCAGCGGATGAGGTGTTGGCATTAATTAAAGAACTTGCGGTTACGCGCAAGGGATAAGAAAAAAAGGTTCCCTTTTTAGGTAAGGGAACCTTTTTTTTCTGCCGTCTTTGTCTGAAAAAGTCTTTTAAGAGATTAGCACAGGATTCTTGTTGAATGCCAGCGATAACTTCGGGGTGGTGGTTGAGTTGAGGATGAGAGAGTATTTGAAAGAGTGTATGGACAGCACCTCCTTTAGGATCGGGACAGCCATATATTAGTCGGTCTAAGCGACTGTTGACAATGGCACCAGCACACATGGGACAAGGTTCAACTGTAACGTATAAGGTACAGCCGGTAAGGCGCCAACGCTGTAATGCACGACAAGCTTTTTCAATTGCGAGCAGTTCGGCATGTGCTGTTGCACAAGGAAGACTTTCACGTAAATTATAAGCCGTAGCAATGATAGTATCATTGTAGGTGATGACAGCACCGATAGGAATTTCGCCAACGGAAAAGGCGAGAGAAGCTTGGTGTAATGCTTCTTTCATATAAAGTTCATCTTGTACCATAATACATTCCTTTCACGTATATTCATTCTTTTATTATATAAAGGATGTTATAAAAAACAATATGATAGGGGAATATGGGGTTACTATGTTCGGTAAGATATAATATGTGTTATAATGATAATAATACTTTTTAATGAGAGGATATATCGATGGAATCATTTTGGTGGCATGTTTTTGATATATTAGGAACGGCTGCATTTGCTTATTCGGGGGCGTTGGTTGCCGTTTCACGTCGGATGGATTTATTTGGTGTTTTTGCTTTATCATCAGCTACGGCTGTGGGCGGTGGAATTGTACGTGATACTATGTTAGGCAATTTCCCGCCTGCCGCTTTTCGCACATCTTTGTATGTAATTATTATTGTCTTAGCGATGGTCTTAGCGATTATTACGATTCGCAATGTACAGGTGAAACGAAAATTTTCACGGATTATGCCAGCTTTTTTTTGGTTGTATACTATTTTTGATGCGATTGGCTTAGGTTCTTTTTCGGTAACAGGTACGCTTTTAGGGTGTCATTATTATCCGCAATACAGTTTGTTTGCTGTGTTATTAGGCGTTTTAACGGCTGTTGGTGGAGGCATTATACGGGATATTTTTGCGGCTAAAATTCCTTTTGTTTTTCGACGTGAAATTTATGCTACGGCTTCTTTGGTGGGAAGTACCGTTTTGACAGGATGTTTTTATACACAATGGTTATCGTTAGCGGGCGGTGCCATATTGTCATTTATCCTTACGGTCGTTATTCGTTTATTGGCGGTTACGTTTCATTGGAATTTGCCTTTAATTAGGCGGAAACATCGGCGGTCATTTTTATAAGTAGAGATAGGGGAGGTAGTAATGTGGGAATAATCAAAAAAATTATAGTTCTAGGAACGTGTGTATATATGGCACTTATAGGAGGCGTGTGGGCGAAGACGATTATATATGTGCCGCAAGATGATCGACCTGTTGATTTGGCATACACTGTTTCTACGGCACAGGCGGCTGGTTATACGATATATACCCCTTCTCAAACGATACTTTCAGGGAGGTCTTTTGTTGGTGATGCTGATGCGTTAGGGGCGTGGGTATATCAGCAAGCACCTAAGGCGGATGCGATGGTTTTATCAATGGATTCGTTGTTATATGGTGGTTTAGTGGATTCACGTAAACATAATTATTCGCTGGCACTGGTAAAACAGCGATTGAAACGGATAGAAAAGCTTCATCAATTATATCCGCAGATACCTATTTATGTTTTTAGCACGGTTATGCGCAGTCCCTGGGCAGGAGGAAAAGGCGTTGAGCCTGATTATTATCTAGTATATGGTTCTCATATTTATGGACTGGCTAGTGGGCAAGCAAAAATGGATAAGCAAGTATTGTCAGCAGCAGAAGAAGCACAATTATTTGCTCACCTGCGACAGGTGCCATTGGAATACATACAGGACTGGTATGAACGACGTGCAAAAAATATGCAAATTAACGAAAAGTTAATAGAAGCAACACAACGAGGTATTTTTGCGTACTATTGCTTGGGTCATGATGATCATTCACAAAATACCCAATCTTCTTTAGAATCAGCGTATTTAGAAGCTACTAAAAGAAACATAGATGTGCATTCGTTTGGCTCTTTTCCTGGAGCGGATCAACTTGGTTTATTGCTTATTACTCGTGTGCATAATGAGTTTATGCATCAATCGCCTAAAATTAAGTTGCTATATTCGTTAGGGGAAGAAGAGGATATGTTGCCTCGTTATGATGGACAACCGCTTGGTAATACGTTGCGAGAGCACATTGATGCGATGGGTGGTCAGGTTGTGGATACAGATAAACCAGATATATTGTTAGCGATTAATACGCCTTTTTTACGTACGGCGGGTGAAGCGTCAACAGTTGATAATATACCGGTTTTATTGTCATCGACCAAACAGTTTTTACAGGCTATACAGCAAGCTACACAACAACAGATTCCTGTTAGTGTAGTGGATGTGGGTTTTTCTAATGGGGCTGATAATACATTGCTGTATGGGTTGTATAAGCAACACTTGTTATATGCTATTGCTGCATATAATGGATGGAATACGGCAAGTAATTCCATTGGTTTTGGGATTGCTCAAGGGGTATTGTCTACGCATATGTCCACTGATTCACGGCGGGTCATGTTAGCGACACAATACTTAGATAATTGGGCATATCAAGCCAATGTGCGCGATTATATTTCGCGTATGAAAATGAAGATGAATCGATATCATATGAAGCCGTATTATGCAGATGAAAACAGAGAATTAGAAAGTTTAGCCACAGAGCAATTACAGCGATATGGCCGTATGTATCTGGGGTTACAACCAAATCAAATAGAGGTTACATTCCCGTGGCAACGGCTGTTTGAAGTGGAAGTACATATCCGACTAGATGGAAAGGCTGTTGATGAAATTAATGTACGTAAAAAATTACGAGCAGATCGTTTAGCAGCCTGCCGTAAGCAAGTTGATGTTGCACAAGCACAAGTAATGGCATATCGTAAGGCTTATCAAGAAGCAAAGGCGGCTATGTATGAAGGAGAAACGAAAGAGCGTCTTTTCCCCGTGCAAGACGATGGAAGAAAGGGTTATCGGCAGGAAGAAATAGCAACATCGCCTATCGAAGAAACGCTAGATAAGCTACGGCAAGAACAAGCTTTTTGGGAACAACAATTGGTCCTTGCGATGCAGGCGTATGAAAAGGAAAAGCAAATTCAAGTGATGTGGGAAGAGGAAGAAAAGGCACAAGTGAGTCGCACATGGCAAGTGGATTAAGTTTTTTTGTAGATATAGGGCAAGCGGATAAGTTAGGAATGATAACACCTGTATACGCTCGGTAAGCGGTTAGTGGATATTGACAAAAGAACTCTTTTTGAGTATAATTTTAGTGTGTGCAGTAAAGCACTCCCTAACATATATTGGAGGGAGGGATAGAGGATGTCCGAAATTAAAGTTGGTAAAAACGAAACGTTAGATAGTGCACTTCGTCGTTTTAAACGCTCTTGCCAAAAGGCGGGGGTACTTTCCGAAGTACGGAAACGTGAACACTATGAAAAACCGAGTGTACGTAGAAAGAAAAAGTCCGAGGCAGCACGGAAACGTAAGTTTAGAGCATAGATGTTGACACACAGAAGGTGATAAAATGTCTTTAAAAGAAATATTGCTGCAGGATATGAAAGAAGCAATGAAAGCAAAAGCGGAAGGGAAAACCGCACTAGCTGTTATTCGTATGATTCGTTCAGCCATACGGAATAAAGAAATTGATGAAAAAATTGAATTAGATGATGCTGGTGTAGGTGCCGTTATTGCGAAAGAAATGAAACAGCGAAAAGAATCGTTGGTAGAGTTTGAAAAGGCTGGGCGAGATGATTTAATTGCTCAAATAAAGGATGAAATAATGGTTTTGGAAAAATACATGCCAAAACAATTATCTCCTGAAGAAGTACGACAAATTGTTGTACGAGCTATTGCAGGAAAATCTAGCATAACAATGGGTGAAGTAATGAAACTTGTTATGCCCCAGGTACAGGGAAAAACAGACGGACGTATCGTTTCTCAAGTGGTAAAAGAACTTTTGCAACAGTCATAACAATGGATATTGCTTGACAAGATGTGTATCTTATTGTATCGTATAACATATAGAAACAACATAATATAAGACGTAGTCAAAGAAGACTTTCATTCTTTTAGAAGGAGAAGTCTTCTTTTTTTTGGAAGGAGTATATCATGAATAAAGACGAACTAATTTATGTAATTCCAGCAGGACAATATGGCAAAGAAGGTATTTTGGCATTATTAAAACAGCATCCAGAAATTCAGTTTGTTTCGTTAGTAGGGGTTGATTTAGCGGGTAATGATACGGATGAAAAAATTCCTATTTCCGTGTTTTTTGAAGATTATGATAAATTTTTTAATGCTACTGCTTGCCAAACGGATGGTTCATCTGTTGTCTTACCAGGCATTGCTACCTTGTCTAATGCTCGTGTGGATATTAAAGCTGATCCAGGGGTGAATTGGTTTGTCGATTATAATGATGAAAATATTGATAAAGGAACGGGTAAACCTGTAGGGACTCTCCGGATTCCGAGTTTTTTGCATCATGCTAGTGGATATATTGATTCACGTTCTATTTTACGCAATACGGTACAACATGTGGGCGAACAAATTCTTTCTCTCCTTAAAGAGTTTGGCATGCAAGGGATAGCTGTTCCAGTGGAAGATATTGAACGAATTGTTTTTACTACGGCGACGGAATTAGAATTTTGGGTTAAAACACCAAGTCAAGATGTAGCGAGTCGCTTATTATCGGCTTCCCAAAAATTGCAAGAACAGTATTGGCAACGTACGCATGGGGTTGTTCGTACCGCGTTGGAACAGACGATTACGCGATTGCATGATTATGGTTTACAACCAGAAATGGGGCATAAAGAAGTAGGGGGTATTAAAGCACATATTGATGATTCGGGAAAACTTATTTTTGTCTTGGAACAGTTGGAAGTGGATTGGAAATATTCGCATGATCCCGTACAAACTGCTGATAACGAAATTCAGGCACGGATTATTATTCGTGAAGTATTTAGAGAAAATGGTTTAGATGTTACATTTCAGGCGAAACCAATTCCAGGTGTGGCCGGTAGCGGTGAACATACGCATGTAGGCATTGGGGCGGTCCTCAAAAATGGTAAGGTGGTAAATTTATTTAATCCGACTGATATGAATAAGGAATTTTTATCACCCTTGGGATATGGGGCATTAATGGGGATATTAAAGCATTATGAAGTAATCAATCCCTTCGTTTCTTCTACGACAGATTCATTGAATCGGTTAAAGCCAGGATTTGAAGCACCTGTGTGCATCGTAACTGCTTTGGGAGGGGAAAGACCAGATGTGCCAACGCGTAATCGGAGTGTATTGGCTGGGTTAATTCGCAGTGTCGAAGCACCTTTGGCAACTCGTATTGAAATGCGTGCACCTAATCCTTTTACAAACACGTATATTGCGATAGCCTTGTTCTATTTAGCTGCATTGCATGGGATTGATTATGTTTTGCGAGCAAATAAAACGTCGGCAGAATTATTGCAAGAATTATCTAAAGAGCCAGGTGAAGAAGCAACTTATTTAGAGAAAGATAGGGCTTATCGTTCGGAAGTAGATGTATTTGAACATTTTAATGAAGCAGAACGTAACGCACGTTTTGGCAAAGCACCAAAAACGGTTTGGGAAAATTTTAAAGCATTAGATATATATCCAGAAAAATGGGATGATTTAGTATGCCCAGCTTTTGAACGGCGGATTATGGAATCATTCCGTTTGGGGGCTTTAAATCGTTGGGCTTTGGAATTACAATATCGTATTATTCCGGAAAATTTAACGAAAGTAATTGGGGCACATAAATTACATGATGATAATGATGGCAATCAGTTAGAAATAAATCGATGGATGAAAATTAATGCATTACGTACGGAATTAGGCCGGGATACAGAATGCGGTTTATCTATTTTTTCTCGTATTAAACAAGCCTTGAATGAAAAAAATTATGATGAAGCTTCTGATTTAATGGCTATAATGAGTGATAAAATGGAAGAATTAAATGAATTGTACTATGAATATTCTCATAATGCTTTTTAATGTGTAAGGGTACGGTATTGGAATGATTGTTACGAGATAGATTTGTGGGGTAGCTTTTGGTACATATACCGTTAAGGTTGACAGTAGGTTTTACCTTTTTGTATAATAACAACATCATCATGGACTGACGGCAGTGGAATAACCACAGGGATCATGATTGTAAATAGCCGACCGTCTAGGCAACTGTCTGGATGGATCGGCTTTTTTGAGATATAGGAGGTTTTGACGTGCAGATAAAAAGTGACATAGATATAGCCCAACAAGCTGTTTTAGAACCGATTATAAAAGTGGCAGCGAGTGTAGGGATACAAGAAGATGAAATAGAACTATATGGACGGTATAAGGGAAAATTGTCTTTTGGTGCGATGAAACGATTATCTCAAAAGCAAGATGGTAAATTAGTGTTAGTGACATCTATTAATCCGACTCCTGCAGGAGAGGGAAAAACGTTGACGACTATCGGGCTTGCTCAGGGATTACAGGCGTTAGGGAAAAATGCGGTCGTTGCTTTGCGTGAGCCTTCGATGGGTCCCGTTTTCGGTATGAAAGGGGGAGCTGCTGGTGGCGGTTATGCACAAGTGTTACCGATGGAAGATATTAATTTACATTTTACGGGGGATATGCATGCTATTACGGCAGCGAATAACCTATTAGCAGCTGCGATCGACAATCACTTGCAACAGGGAAATGAATTGAGATTAGATAGTCGGCGGATTGTCTGGAAGCGTGTGTTAGATATGAATGACCGTGCATTGCGGCATACGGTTATCGGGATGGGCGGCATGAATTCGGGGATTCCGAGGGAAGAACATTTTATGATTACGGTTGCCTCTGAAATTATGGCAATTTTATGTTTAGCAACAGATATAGCCGATTTAAAACGGCGTATGGCTGCAATTATTGTTGGCTATGATATGGATGGAAAGCCTGTACGGGCAGAACAATTACAGGTAACTGGTGCAATGGCGGTACTTTTAAAAGATGCAATCAAACCGAATTTGGTGCAAACGATTGAGCATACGCCAGCACTTATTCATGGGGGACCTTTTGCCAATATCGCTCATGGCTGTAATTCTATTATGGCGACTAAGATGGCATTGAAAATGGGCGATATTGCAATTACGGAAGCTGGTTTTGGAGCTGATTTAGGAGCAGAAAAATTTTTCCATATCGTTTGTGCAAATGCGGGGTTTGCACCACATGCAGTGGTAGTTGTCGTGACTGTACGTGCTTTAAAGATGCATGGCGGCGTAGCACGTGATGCTTTAGATCAAGCAAATGTTATTGCCGTGCAAGCGGGTTTGGCGAATTTGGCCAAACATATAGATACATTACGACAATTTGGTGTTCCCGCTATTGTTGGGATGAATCATTTTGCCGCGGACACAACGGAAGAAGTTCAAGCGATTCAAAATTGGTGTGATGCACAGCATATTCCGATGGCCTTGCAAACATGTCATCGTGATGGCGGTAAGGGCGGCCGAGCATTGGCACAGGTTGTCATAGATGTTTTACAAAAACAGGACAAGGCTTCTTATCAGCCATTATATGATGTACATGATTCGATAGAAAATAAAGTACGAGCAATTGTACAAAAGGTATATGGTGGTAAAGACGTGGCTTTTTCGGCACAAGCTAAAAAAGAAATACAACAATTGGTAGCGTTAGGGAAAACTTCTTTGCCGATTTGCATGGCGAAGACACAGTATTCTTTGTCTGATGATCCGCAGGCTAAAGGATCTCCACGAGATTTTGTGATTACGATAGATCAAGTTCGGCTTTGTGCAGGCGCAGGATTTATTGTGTGCCAAACAAGAAATATTTTAGTTATGCCAGGCTTACCTAAAGTCCCTGCTGCTAATGGGGTTGATATAGATGAGAATGGAAAAATTGTGGGGTTGTTTTAATGATAGATGTAGAAAAATTTAAAGACGTATCGGTAGAAACATTTTTAGATATGGTTGGATCTGATGCACCTGCTCCTGGTGGAGGCGGAGTTGCTGCATTGATGGCAGCTTCTTCGGCTGCACTTATTGAAATGGTAGCTAATTTGACGGTTCATAAAAAAGGATATGAACAGATACAAGCAGAAGTACAAGCGATAGGAGTTGCGGCTCACGCCATTCGTAAATCTGCGGTTGAGGGTATTGCAGCGGATGGGAAGGCGTTTCAACAGGTGCTACAACAGTTAAGACTACCGAAAGAAAAGGCTGAACGAGATGCTCTGGTGCAACTTGCTTTTCGAGAAGCAGCTTGTGTGCCTTTTTACTTGGGCAAACAGATGATCGAGTTATTACGATTAGCTGATAAAATTATGCTTATCGGGAATACATGGGCTGTTACGGATGCGATGATTGGTGCTATACAAGCACGAGCCGCAATGCGTGCTGCTTTTTATAGTGTGCAGATTAATTTGAAATTCATTCGTGACGAAGCTTTTGTTTATTCTATTAGGGAACAATTAGCCACAGCAGAAGTACAGGCAGAACAATTAGAAAAGAAAATAGAACAACGATATCAAGAACAGGGATAGAGATGGTTCTTGCGTATGAAATAAAGAAAAACGCTATTCAATTTATGAATAGCGTTTCTCTTTGGTTTCTCTTTGGTTTCTCTTTGGTTTCTCTTTGGTTTCTCTTTGGTTTCTCTTTGGTTTCTCTTTGGTTTCTCTTTGGTTTCTCTTTGGTTTCTCTTTATGGGAGTGGTAAGTTTATCTTAAAATGCATTTACGATTTGTTTGTAATTGTCGTTTAAGTGGGTAATAATGGTATCGTATAATGCGTAGACTAAATCCAGATTTACTGTATCTGTTTCGTTAATGATGCAAAGATCTAAGGTGATATTACCTTCCGTATCGATGACATATTTAAATGCTTTGTAAGAACCATTGTATTCATTTAATAAGGTGTATAGTGCGTTCTTATTTTTTTCATTAACTGCATTAGGAGCAATAAAGACACGAATCATACTATATACACTGTCATCTAAAACAAAGATGGTATTAAATTCAGTGCCTGTAATCACTAATTTTGATCTAAAAAGGACTGTATGTAGTTCATCGTTTTTTAATTCTTCTACACTAAAATCGTTGATTTTTTTTTCGTCTAATGCTTTTTTAAATGATTCCGCTTTTTTATTCATGCTACAACTCCTTTATTTTTTATACACTTAGTATAGCATATTTCTTTTAAATATAAAAGTGATATTTACTATTATATTTTATTAGCATCGTTGTTTAGTGATACGTTGTTAGTTAGGACTAGATTTTATGCAAATATATTGATATACTATTTACTGGTGATTATCATTATCTAAAAGTCAAGGGGGGGCTATTTGTGAGAAAAGTTATTATTGGTATTATTGTTGTAGTGGTAATCGGCATTATTGCAGGTATTACACATGTGTGGCAAACGCAGTCTTCTGCATCGGTAGAGGCGATGCAAACGGTAACGGACAGTACGGGAACACAGGTAGATATACCTACACATCCTAAGCGGGTCGTATTTTTAAATCCGTCTAATTTAGACTTGTTTGTTGCTGCTGGCGGTGCTGATATGATTGTGGGTAAGCCTAAGTCGGAAGCATTTTCACCAGAAGTAAAGCAAGCGGTGGCTAATGTTACTGAAATAGGAATTATTCATTCGCCTAATGTTGAAAAAATTTTGTCATTGAAACCTGATTTAGTAATTGGAGTTAACGTTCCATTTCATAATCAAATTAGAAAAACCTTAGCAGATAATGGAATTCCATTGTATATTAATTCGTTAGATAATTATGAAGATACGGTAAAAACGCTTACATTTTTTGGCACATTGACAGGAAAAACGGATCTGGTAAAACAAAAAATTGATGAATTGAATACTAAGGTTCAGGAGATTGAAAAAATTAAGCAAGGAAAAAAGAGTCCTAAAACATTGATTATTTTTAGTTCACCCGCAAGTAATAACATGGCTACGGGGAAGAGTTTTTCTGGAGATATCTTACATCGTTTAGGTGGAACGAATATTGCTGATTTTGATACTTCCTTAAAGGGGGCGTATGTACCACTGAGTATGGAATATGTGGTTAAACAAAATCCAGATACGATTTTTATCATTTCGATGGGCACATCAGAACAAATGAAAGCACAATTACGGGGACAGATGAAACTTAATTCGGCGTGGAATCAATTAAAAGCGGTTCAAGAAAATAGAGTATTTGATTTACCAATGAATTTATTTACCGTTAACCCAGGCAGTCATATTGGTGATGCCATGGTATATATGGCAAATTGTTTGTATGGTCAGGGAGGAAAGTAAGGATGACGAAAGCGATACAGGATCGGCGCGAAATGATACGCTGGGCTACGCTTTTTGCAGGCGTTGTGTTTTTGTTTTTGGCAATGTTGTTTGCTGTAGCAATAGGAGCTGTACATATTCCTATTACTGATATTTTCAAGTCCTTTGCTGGAAAAGGTGATATCGAAACATTTCGCATTATTTATACGTTGCGTTTACCGCGGGTATTATGTGCTACACTGGCTGGTGCTAATTTAGCCTTGTCTGGCTGTATTTTACAAGGGATTTTGCGAAATCCTCTAGCTGATCCTGGGATTATTGGCATTTCTGCTGGTGCAGGGTTAGCCGCAATGTTTTTGATGTTAGTGGCACCAACCTTAACTGCATTTGTTCCCATGGCTGCATTTGGAGGTGCAATTGCAGCTGCGGTGATTGTGTTTGCTTTGTCTTGGAATCGCGGCATTAATCCGTTGCGATTGGTGCTGGCAGGTGTGGCTGTAGCGGCTTTTTTTGGCGGCGGCATGACGGCATTATCCGTTTTCTTTTCCGATCGTATTCAAGGGACGGTGGCATGGCTAGCGGGCGGGTTTGCTGGCAGTAGTTGGGAATATGTACGTATGATCTTTCCTTATAGTCTAATCGGTATAGTGGGGGCATTGTGTAGTTTTCGGCAACTTAACGCCTTGCAGTTAGGTGATGAAGTAGCCAAAACATTAGGTGTGCATGCCGAACGTACTCGGACTATTTTGGTTGCTTTATCGGCATTGTTAGCAGCATCAGCCGTAAGTGTAGCAGGCTTGCTTGGATTTGTCGGACTGATTATTCCGCATGTTATGCGATTACTTATTGGTTCGGATTTTGAAACGTTATTGCCAGCCTCTGCGTTATTTGGTGCGGTATTGGTATTAGTAGCTGATATTGTTGCCAGAACGGTATTGAGTCCGATGGAAATTCCTGTGGGCATCTTTATGTCTTTTGTAGGGGCACCCTTCTTCTTGTATTTGCTAAAAAGGAGGATGAATAAGTATGAATAAGTTGTTTGCCAAAAGCATCAGGCTGGCCTATGGTTCAAGGGTGATCGTACAAGATTTGACGATTTCCTTAGATAAACCGGAAATTATATCTATTATTGGGCCGAATGGTTCGGGAAAGTCAACATTGTTAAAAGCATTGGCAAAATTATTGATACCGACGCAGGGGGCAGTTTATCTGGATGGAAAGGATTTACAAGAGATTTCTGTTTCATCCTTGGCAAAGATTGTTTCAGTTTTACCGCAATCGGTGCAGGCCCCAGGGGATATGACGGTACGGGAATTGGTACGGTATGGAAGATTACCGTACCAAACCATTTTTTCTTCTCTTACGGAAGACGATAATCAAGCGATCAATAAGGCCTTGCATAATACGGCTATGTGGGATTTACAATATGCGCAATTGACATCAATTTCAGGTGGTGAACGGCAGCGTGCTTGGCTTGCCATGGCATTAGCAAAAGAACCAAAGATTTTATTATTAGATGAACCAACGACATATTTAGATATCCATCATCAATTAGATTTGATGGAATTAGTCATGAATCTATATAAAGAATTAGGCATTTTGGTAGTTATGGTTATGCATGATCTCAATCACGCCGTGCGTTATAGTCATCGGTTGGTGGCATTGAAAAACGGCAAAATTGTGGCTGATGGCAGTGTGGAGGAGGTGTTTAAGGCGGAAATATTGGAACCGCTTTATGATATTAAAGCCATCGTTACAACCGTAGGAAGTGGAGAACATATACAACGTATTTGTTTACCTTATGCAACATAAGTTGGTATGCCACTATGTTTGTGTATAATATATAATCATGTTTAGAAATAAAGGAGAGTGGGGAGAATGAAGAATTCAGTATGGAATAGAACATCTTTTTTGAGTGCGGCTGTTTTTATCGCATTAATGACCTCGTTTGGAAGTGCTTCGGCGGCAGATGTACAAACGAAGGATGTCGTAGTTACGGCGAATAAAACAGCAATGAAGGTACGTACATCACCAGCAGCAGTAGAAATTATTACGGAAAAAGAAATTAAGACATTAGGTTTTAATGACGTTCGTTCCGTACTTGCGTATGCAAGTAACATTGATTTATCCCGTGCGGTAATGACTGGAAATGCTGTTCGTATACGTGGGATGAATTCAGATCACACATTAATTTTAGTTGATGGTCGGCGTATGGCAGGAGAAGATACGAGATCTACTGCGAATTCTTATGCCTTACAACGGTTAAGCGTAAATGATATTGAACGCATTGAAATTGTACGTGGACCATCAAGTGCGTTATATGGATCGGATGCTATTGGTGGGGTTATTAATATTATTACAAAAGTGCCAACAAAAATGGGGATCACTATGGGTATTAATACGGGAACGTATGATACAGCTACTTTTTTGCATGCTAATTTAGGAAAGCATGGGCGTTGGACAACGGCTTTTGATGCTCGTCTTGATAGTAAGCGTAAGATTTTACATTATGTTTATTCGGGTGGACACATGGGAACACCGCAAGGCGGACACATGGGAACACCGCAAGGCGGACACATGGGAACACCGCAAGGCGGGCACATGGGAACACCGCAAGGCGGGCACATGGGAACACCGCAAGGCGGACACATGGGAACACCACAAGGCGGACACATGGGGGAATGGGGATCTATTACAGATGGTTATGAGTCTAATATGTATGGTATGCATCGTTTATTCCATGGTACGGCTATTTATGATTTTGAAAATAAAAATAAGAATAAAATTCGGTTTGATATCTTTCATATGAATGATGATTTTCAAGCAGAATTTCCGAATATGACAAGTTTGTCGAAACGTATATTTTATAATAAAGATAAAAAAGAATGGTACCATTATGATAAAAATGAATATAGTATAGAGTATATAGGAAAAAATGAAAAAAATTCCTATCAGATACGTACATATTATAGTCGTTTGAATAAAGAATCAAATTTAATTAATAAGAGGGAAACATTTTCTAAGGATTTAGAAAAAAAGATAGGGGGTAAGCATCCGAAGGCAGATATGGATTCGGCTGTATATATCAACTGGATTGTAGAAGGTAAAAATACGGCATATATAGGGGAGCATCACAATGTGACATATGGTGCAGAATATCGTAATGTTTTTTATGAAGGCACCCGCCTCGGGGGTTCACCGGCAGGATTGAATAAAGTGAAAAAAGCACATAGTGTAAAATCATATGCCGGATTTGTGGAAGATGTATGGCAAGTAACTGATCGTCTTGTGTTTATACCAGCTATACGATATGAATATAATGAACGCTTTGGTTCAGAAATTACACCGAAAATTGGCATGACCTATGAGTTGGAACCACATGTACGTCTGAAGGTAAATTATGGTAAAGGATATAAAGCACCAACCATTAGTGAATTGTATATGGATATGAATCGGGCTATGGGGCCGGCTATTGTAAGTATTAAAGGAAATCCTAATTTAAAGCCTGAGTATGCAACTAGTTATGATATTACTTTAGAAGGCGAACAGGGAAATCTATTTACAAAGGTTACCTATTTTAATAATAGCGTGTATAACTTAATTGATGCAAAGACAACTAAGTATGGGCGTAAGGGGATGCCTGCTTTAATTGAGTATTTCAATGTCGGAGAAGTACAAATAAACGGAACTGAATTCACGTTAGGTGTGCATTTCAATCCTCGTGTTACGTTAAAAGCCGTATATAATACGATTAATGCGACAGATAAAAAGACGAATGCACGGTTGTCGGGACGTCCCGAAGCGGTAACAACGGTGCAACTTACTTATGATGATCATCGTGCCGCTGGTATTATGGCGGTATTATCCGATCGCTTTACGTCTAATTATTATCAAAATCAAAAGAGCTATTCGTATAATATCATGGATTTTGTCTTAGAAAAGAAGTGGAGCAAGGATTTCGCTACTATATTTGGTGTGGATAATATCCTTAATAAAAAAGAACCTGTGATGGCTATTGATGGACGGGAATGGCGAGTTTCAGGACAATGGAAATTTTAGCACCATAACACACGGGCTGCTTCTTATGGAGCAGCTCGTGTGTTTTCTTTTTCTCATAATAAAAAATATGATATGATACGATAAGAAAAGCGATGAATTTATAAAACATATAAAAGGAGGATAACATGAGACAGTTATGGTCATGTTATGCACGGTATTATAAGCAGGTGTTATTTGTTGTCTTGGGATCTTGTGTGACGGCTGCCTTGGATATCACTTTTCCGATGATTGTTCGAAATATTTTAGAAACAGTGCTGCCGTTTGCAAATATACAACGGTTATGTTGGCTTAGTGGTTTGCTGTTTATATTATATGGTGTATCGTTATTTTTTTCTTGGGGAATTTATTATTGGGGAAAAAGTATGGGCAGTGCTATTGAGCATGATTTACGTAGTCAATTATTTGAGCATATAGAACAGTTGCCCTTTTCTTTCTTTGATAATACCCATACAGGGCAGTTATTATCTCGTATTACTAATGACATATCAGAAATAGGGGAATTTACGTTTCAACTACCTAATTTGCTCATTATTTGTTCTATTACGATGGTGGGGAGTGCGGCGTTATTATTTTATATCAATTGGATGCTTGCGATATTGGTGTTGGCGTTGATAGCGATCAAGACAGTAGGTACAATTTACTTTAATAGACAGATGAAGGTTTCTTTTGTCGCAACGCGCGAAGCAACAGGCGAAATGAATGCACAGGCCGGAGAAAGTTTGAATGCTATTCGTTTGGTACAAGCATTCGCAAATGAACGACTTGAGCTGGAGAAGTTTATCTATCGTAGCAATTGTTTGCGAACGGCAAAAGAGAAGACGTTTCGTATAGGTGCATATATGATGAGTAGTGTGTTGTTTTTTTCTAACTTAATCAATTTAGCCATTATTGGTGGGGGTGCTTTTTTGATTTTACGCGGCGAACTTCGTGTTGGCGATTTAGTTGCTTTTTTAATGTATTTATTAGTCTTTATTAAGCCTATTTTTCAGCTAACGTCTTTAACAGAACAATATCAGCGTGGCTTAGCCGGATATAATCGGTATGAAGAACTTATGGCTATTCAATCAGCGATTATAGATAAACCAACGGCGACATATCACCAGGTAACGAAGGGACAGGTGTCTTTTTCCCATATTTCTTTTGCATATGAGCCGGGAGAAATGGTTTTACAAGATGTATCTATGGATATAAAGGCAGGTCAGACCGTGGCACTAGTAGGTACCACGGGGAGTGGTAAATCGAGCTTAGTAAGTTTATTATTGCGTTTTTATGAACCTTATGGTGGACATATTTATATTGATGGCATTGCGATTGATCAATATACCTTAGCTTCGTTACGGCGACAAATTGGGATTGTTCAGCAAGATGTATTTCTTTTTTCAGGAACGGTGCGAGAAAATATTTTATATGGTAATCCTCAGGCAACAGATGAGGCCATTATACAGGCCGCCATTTTAGCGGATGCAGATTCTTTTATTCGAGAATTGCCACAGGGATATGATAGTGTTATTGGCGAACGAGGTGTTAAATTATCGGGCGGTCAAAAGCAACGACTAGCTATTGCACGTGTTTTTTTAAAAAATCCTCCTATTTTAGTATTGGATGAGGCTACGTCGGCATTGGATAATGAAACAGAACGTAAAATACAACGTTCATTGCAGCGGTTATCTGAATCTCGGACAACCTTAGTGATTGCCCATCGGTTAGGAACTGTTCGTAATGCCGATGTGATTGTGGTGTTAGAAAACGGTCGGATTGTAGAACAAGGAAATCATGAAACGTTGATGAATTATCAGGGTAAATACTATGAATTATACATGTCTCAATTTAAAAAAAGTTGAACTGGTATAAGTAGCGATATTAATTTCTTTTAAAACGGAAAATAATACTGAAATTATTTTCATATAAAAAATAGAATGTTGGGAAAATTTTGCAGTGTATATTCTTTATTTTTGATATATATCAAAAGGAGTTACGGTATATTTTCTATTGTATTAGAAAATATGTTAAAAATAGCATTGACAATACTTATGACATACCATATAATATATACATGATAAATGAAGATGATTATCGAAATTAATTTGTATATGTGTAAAGGAGAGAGGGTCATGAGTGTTGTTATCGTAGGAGGTAACGACTGTATGGTTTGTCAATATAAAACGATTTGTAAGAAATATTCTTATAAAGCGAAGGTATTTACACAAGTTCCTAGCGATTTTAAATCAAAAATAGGATCGCCTGATTTAGTTGTGTTATTTACCAGTACCGTCAGTCATAGTATGGTGCGATGTGCATTAAAAGAGGCACAGCGTAAAAATGTAGAAGTTGTTCGTTCACATACGAGTAGTTCAAATGCATTAAAGTGCATTTTAGAAGCTCGTAATAATGGTAATGAGTATGTCGTGAATGAGTAAGTGCATTGCAATGAAGTCAATAAAGAAGCTTATCAACATAGTTGGTAAGCTTCTTTTGATATGTAAAAACGAAACATGGTATAAAACGGAAGAGAAAATTATTCTTTCAATATAAATAGAAATAATTATTAATTAAAAATAATAGTTGATATAAATGGCATAATATGTCATAATTGCTTATAACACTATTACATATATCAGTATGATAAATAGGGAGTTATAAAAGGAGGTATGAAATATGAACATAGTTGTTTTAGTAAAACAAGTACCAGCGATTTCAGATATTCAATTAGATGAAAAAGATAATAATTTGGTTCGTGTAGGAGCACCATCCATGTTAAATCCAGTGGATATGCATGCGATTGAAGCAGCATTAGCCGTGAAAGATATATGTCCTGATGCGACAATTACGTTAGTTACGATGGGACCGTCTACGGCAGGTGAAGTAATGCGTGAAGGGATTGCTATTGGAGCGGATCGGGGTATTTTGATTTCTGATGAAAAGATGGCTGGTTCGGATACGGTAGTAACGGCTCGCATTTTGAGTAAGGCTATTGAAAAGTTAGGCGGTGCCGATTTGATATTTGCGGGCAATCGTTCTAATGATGGCGATACAGGACAGATTCCGCCATCGTTAGCAGAAATGTTACATATGTCGTTATTATCACATGTGGATAGTGTATCTTTGGATGGTACGGAATTAAAGGGAACACGTAAAAATAGAGGTGGCATTGAAACAATTGCTGTTTCATTACCCGCGGTATGTTCAGTTACGGAAAAAGTGAATACACCAAGACAGGCTCGAATTAAGGGAAAAATGGCAGCCAAAAAGGCGGTTTTTGATGTATGGCGTACGGATACGTTAGGTTTGCAGGCTGAAGAAGTGGGCAGTACTGGTTCGGTTACCCATGTGACGAACCTTTTTGCACCAGAAGCTCATACGGTTGGAAAGATGATAGCTGGTGATACGATGGCTCAAGCTGTAGATACGTTGATAAAAGAGCTTGTAGCGGAAAAATTGATATAAGGGGGCGCTTGAAATGGAATTAAAAAATAGCATATTTGTATATATGGAACAAGAAAAAGATGCTTTAACCAAATTAAGTGTACAAGTACTGGGAAAAGCAAGAGAAATGGCTGATTCTTGTCCTCACAAGGTGGTTGCGTTATTGATTGGTAAAGGGGTAAAGACATTAGCCCCGAAAGCAATTGGTTATGGTGCAGATGCTGTTATCGTTGTAGATCAAGATGAGCTGGACACATTTGATTCGCAAGTGTATGCAAAAATAGCGGCAGAAGCCATTAAACAGTATGAACCATCAGTATTTTTATTAGGAGCTACGAATGATAGTCGAGATATTGGCGGACGCTTATCGGCATCATTGCAACTGGGTTTAGTTGCAGATTGTATTGATGCAACTTTTGAAGGTGCGGATGACACGGTTATGTGGATTCGTCCCGCTTATACAGGAAAATTGTTTGTTAAGATTATGACGAAGACAAGACCTCAATTGGCGACAGCAAGTGAAGACATATTCTTACATACTACCTTTGATGATAAAAGACAGGGTGACGTTATTGAGTTGACTGTTGATGTAGGCGATATAGCTAAAACGCAAAAAGTATTGTCTTTTGAAGAAGTCGCTGCTGAAAAAATGACGTATTCATTGGAAGATGCAGAAATCATTGTGGGTGCTGGTCGTGGTGTAGGTGATATTGATGGCATGAATGCGGTACAAGATTTTGCTGCTTCGATTGGTGCTGGGTTTGGAGTTACTAAACCGTTAGTTGATGCTGGCTGGATTGATCATGAAGCTCAAATTGGTATTACTGGTAAAAAGGTAGCACCTAAAATTTATATTGCGTTGGGCATATCTGGAGCATTACAACATAAATTAGGGATTAAGGATGCAGAAATTATTATTGCTGTTAATAAAGATCCCGATGCACCCATTTTTAAATTTGCTCACTATGGTATTGTGGGGGATTTATTTGAAGCGATGCCCGAACTTGCTGCGAAGATTGCTCAATTAAAAGCATAATAGTGTAACTATTTTTATATAAGCACGTTCTTTATGTAGGAAGAACGTGCTTTTTTTATAAGAAAACCTTCTTTTATTAATAGAAGTAGTGATTGAAATAAAAGAATAAATCCTGTACAATAACCTTTGGAGAGTGATTATAATATGCATATCGTTATGGTAGAACCTGAAATTCCGGGGAATACAGGAAATGTTGCACGGTTGTGTGCAGCAAATCATATGACGTTACATTTGGTTAAGCCCTTAGGGTTTTCTTTAGAAGATAAGTATTTAAAGCGAGCTGGGTTGGATTATTGGCCTTTAGTGGATGTACGCGTGCATGAAAATGTGGCAGAAGTATTAGATGCATATGCTGGGCATAATATGTATTATTTAACAACTAAATCGGATCAGTGTTATGCCGATATTTCTTTTGCACAAGATGACTTGTTGTTTTTTGGTAAAGAAACAAAGGGGTTACCTGAAGAGATGTTAAAAGCACATCCGGAACGGTGTTTTCGCATACCTATGGTAGAGGCGGCTAGAAGTTTAAATTTATCAAATTCGGTTGCAATTGTGGCGTACGAAGCACTACGACAATTGCAGTTTCCTCAGTTAACAGGAGGAATAGGTATTTCTAATTTAACATAATATGAGGTGGCATAATGAAATTATATGATCAGGCAAACGTGTTAGCAAAGGCTATTAAAGAATGTAAAGAGTATCGGGATGTTGTCGAAGCGGGCAAGGAATTAAAAAAAGATGAAAAAACAAAGCAAATGGTCAAGGAGTTTTTGATCTTACAAGCAGAACTAGCATATGCACAATCTATGGGGGGCAAGGAAGACAAACAAAAAGTAGATCGATTAAATGATATGTCAGTTTTGATTAAAAATAACGCACAGGCCCAATCTTATTTGCAAAAATATCGTGCATGGCAAACGATAGCGGGAGAAGTGTTTCAAATTATTCAGAATGCCATGGCGGAAGGAATGAGTATTCTTGATAAATAAGGAGGCCCTTACGTCATATCTCGCACGGATGCAACGGTATATTGCGAAAGAACGTTTGTTGGAGAATGAGCCTATGCGCCAACATACCACGTTTGCTGTTGGGGGACCAGCAGATATACTGGTTTTGCCTACATCGATAGAAGAAATTGTCTTAGCTGTGCGATATGCTCGTGAATTAAATTTACCGCTGACTATTTTAGGGGGCGGATCGAATGTATTAGTGTTAGATGGGGGCATTCGTGGGATAGTTATTCAGTTGCAGAATATGAAAGCGACCTTGCAATGTCAGGAGAAATTGGTGGTAGCAAGTGCGGGTTTTATGTTAGCAGATGTATGTCAATTTGCACAGAAAAATGGGTTAGGCGGAGCGTCTTTTTCTTGTGGCATTCCTGGAACAATTGGTGGTGCTGTTTTTATGAATGCGGGTGCCTATGAGGGTGAAATGAGTCAAATTGTTTCGCATGTTCGTACGGTAAATGAAAAAGGTGAAGTATGTTCGTATGATGCAACCGCTTGTGCTTTTTCCTATCGTCATAGTCGTTTTCAGGAAACAAATGAAATTATTGTAGAAGTGGAGCTAGCGTTAACAAAAGAAGATCCCTTGGTTATTCAACAACGGATGGATGAATTAATGAAGCGTCGACGGAGTAAGCAACCGTTAGAGATGGCTAGTGCAGGAAGTACATTTAAACGACCGCATGGTCATTTTGCGGGCACGTTAATTGACCTTGCTGGATTAAAAGGCCTAACGTATGGAGGAGCACAAGTATCGACTAAACATGCTGGTTTTGTCGTTAATACGGGTAAGGCAACCGCACAGGATGTATTGACAGTAATTCGCATGGTACAAGAGCGAGTGGCTTCAGTGCACGGTGTGCAGTTGGAAACAGAAGTGCGTATTCTAGGCGAAGCATAAAGAAGATTCGATAACGAATCTTCTTTTTTGGTGTTTAAGATAAATTTAATCGTTTGTATATGGTTGTTATTTGCAGCTAGAATTGGCGTAGGGATGGTCTTGCAGAACGTAGGATAGAAAATATGTTGTATGGTGAGGTTAGTTCCACCGCATAGAAGGGCCTGCGGTGGAGGTATTATTGTATTTTGCCTAGTATGGCAAAGATATATTAAGCAAGTGACTATATTTTTTTATATTGAGAAAAAAAGTATTCACGAATAAAAACTTTTATGATATAATAAATAAGTTATATACTTCAATAAATTTCAATTTGGATTTTGTATAGGAGAGAGTTTTAATGGAACGTACAGATATTCGCAATATTGCAATTATTGCCCACGTTGACCATGGTAAAACTACTTTGGTTGATGCGATGTTAAAACAGAGTCATATTTTCCGGACTAATGAAAAGGTAGCGGAACGGGTTATGGATTCGGGTGATATCGAACGAGAACGGGGTATTACAATATTGTCAAAAAATACATCCGTCATGCATAATGGCGTGAAAATTAATATTGTTGATACGCCTGGGCATGCTGATTTTGGCGGTGAAGTAGAACGTGTTTTAAATATGGTTGATGGTGTATTATTATTGGTTGATGCTTTTGAAGGACCTATGCCACAAACTAAATATGTATTGCGGAAGGCTTTAGAACAAAAATTAAAGCCGATTGTAGTTATCAATAAAATAGATAAACCAGGGGCTCGTGTTGCCGAAGTGGAAGATGAAGTATTAGAGTTATTTATGGAATTGGATGCAACGGATGAACAATTGGATTTCCCTGTAGTATATGCAAATGGTCGCGATGGGATTGCTAAACTTTCGATGGATGACGATAGCCAAGATTTAGAACCATTATTTCAGACAATTGTAGAGCATTGCCCAAGTCCACAAGGGGATATAGAAGGACCATTGCAATTTATGGTTACGACCTTAGATTATGATGATTATGTAGGGAAAATTGCTGTTGGTCGCGTTGTGCGCGGTAAGATGATGCCGAATCAAAGTGTCGTGATTACTGATGGTGAAGGACAACGACGTGGTAAAATTGGTCGTGTTTATACATATGAAGGCTTAAAACGTACCGAACAGACAGAAGCAGTGATGGGAGAAATAGCTTGTATTGCGGGTATTAGTGATTTAAAAATCGGTGAAACCGTTACGGATCCTCAAAATCCAGAAGCTCTACCTAAAATTGATATTGATGAACCAACGTTATCAATGATTTTTTATGTCAACGATAGTCCTTTTGCGGGACAAGAAGGCGATTATGTAACGAGTCGTCATTTGCGTGATCGTTTGTTTAAAGAAGTACAGACGAACGTTTCCTTGCGAGTGGAAGAAACGGATAGTGCTGATGCTTTTAAGGTTTCGGGGCGTGGTGAACTTCATATTGCGGTGTTGATTGAAGAAATGCGCCGTGAAGGCTATGAGTTACAAATCGGTAAGCCCAGTGTTATTACGAAACAAATTAACGGACAAAAATGTGAACCATTAGAAGCATTGACAATTGATGTACCACAAGAATTTATGGGTGCAGTTATGGAAAAATTAGGAACACGTAAAGCTGAAATGGTTAATATGACGGAAGTTTCCGGATATACGCGGTTAGAATTTATTATTCCTGCTCGTGGGTTGATTGGTTTTCGTAGCGAATTTTTAACGGCAACGAAGGGTAATGGCATTATGTATCATGTATTCCATGGCTATGCACCATGGAAAGGTGATATTCCTGGTCGCACACGAGGCAGTTTAGTCGCTTTTGAATCGGGGACAACAACGGGATATGGTATTTTTAATTTGCAAGATCGTGGCATTATGTTCATCAAGCCTGCCCAAGAAATTTATTTAGGGCAAGTGGTTGGAGAAAGCAATCGCGATGTTGATATTGATGTGAATCCTTGCAAGAAGAAGCATTTGACAAATACTCGTTCGTCGTCTTCAGATGAAGCTTTACGGCTAGTTCCACCACAGGATATGGGACTAGAAAAATCCTTAGAATGGATTAATGAGGATGAATTGGTGGAAGTTACACCGCAAAGTATTCGTATTCGTAAGGCTATTTTGGATAAACATGATCGGAAAAAAGCAATGCGTAAATAACTTATTACAATAGGAGTATAGGTATAGATTAAAAAAGATCTCAAGAGAAGGAAGAAAGCCTTCTTGATGAGGTCTTTTTTTCTTATAAATGAGAATGAAAAGGTGGTGGGAGAAGTGACTGTTGTTGTTTTTTTGTATACTTTGGCAACGTATATCGTTATACTTTTTTTGCAATATAAGTCATTAAAAATACGTGATTATTGAGAATACACGATAAAATATTTTTTTTGTCAAGTCAGAATGGACTTTTTAAATCTACTTGGTAGTAATTTTATTGGAAAAATAATTATTGTGAAAATAATAACTAAGTTTCATAATTTAAATTAGGCACATAAAAGTGTAGTATCAAAAGAAAGAAAATATGCATAAAAATTGATAAAATGAGGGTATGTATGTTGCAGTTATGATATACGTTAGAAGGGGAGAAAGCTGGTCTATTTTCAGTAGTTATGGTAAGATATATAGAAAGAGAGTATAAGTGAATGTAGTTTTATACGTGGTATAAACAATCATATAGATACGGGATGAAAAAATAATTTCATTTTATTTGAAAAAATGAAATTATTTTTACTCTGTGAGGTGATGGGGGTACAATAAAATTGTAGGAAAAATACGTGAAATTATTTGTCATGTATTTTTTGAATATGATATATCTATAATTACGAAGATTAATTTCAAAAAAAATATAGTAATTGGCATGAATTTGTATTACCATATGAAAAGGATATTGTATAATTAAGATAAATTAACGGATGAGATCGATTCGTTAATGTGTTTTTATGAAAGGATATACGTTATGACTGAATTTCATTCTCGTTTTGAACAATTACAGCGTCGCGTTCCAATTGATGAACATAATTGTTCTGTACAGTTTGATGTGAAAAAGTGTAAAAATTGCACGATGTGTTTACGAGCATGCTGTAATACGCAGACTATTATGGATTATTATTATTTACCTAGTACAGGCGATATGCCCATTTGTGTGCATTGTGGTCAATGTGCCAATGCCTGTCCATTTGGTGCGATTACAGAAGTTAACGATGTTGAGCGCGTAAAGGCGGCATTGCAAGATTCGGATAAAATAGTTATTTTTCAGACGGCTCCAGCCGTTCGCGTTGGTCTTGGCGAGGCGTTTGGAATGGATCCGGGTACCTTTGTAGAAGGGAAAATGGTTGCCTCCTTGCGTTCGTTAGGTGCTGATTTTGTCTTTGACACCGATTTTGGTGCGGATATGACCATTATGGAAGAAGCAACTGAATTAATGCATCGGGTACAGTCGGATGAGATTCCTACTCCACAGTTTACGAGTTGTTGTCCTGGTTGGGTGGAATTTGCTGAAATTTATTATCCTGAAATCATACCGAACCTTTCTACTACGAAAAGTCCGATTAGTATTTTTAGTCCGATCATTAAAACGTGGTTTGCTAAGAAGAAAGAAATTGATGTCAAAAAAATGGTGGTTGTTTGTGTTACTCCTTGTACGGCAAAGAAATCGGAAATTATTCGTCCTCAATTAAATGCTTCTAGCGATTATTGGGATGATCCGACTTTGGTTGATACAGATATTTGTATTACGACGCGGGAGTTAGCCAATTGGATAAAAGAAGAAAATATTGATTTTAACGCACTTGAAGATAGTGCCTTTGATAAAGTTTTTGGACAATCTTCTGGCGGGGGAAAGATATTTGGTAATACCGGTGGCGTTATGGAATCGGCTTTACGGTCAGCGTATTATTTCCAAACAGGTGAAAATGCACCCGCCGAATTTATTCCGTTTGAACCAGTTCGCGGTCTAAATGGAATTAAAGAAGCGGATGTGACGATTGGCGATTATACGTTGAAGATTGCTGCTATTAGTGGGTTGGGCAATGTTCGTAAATTTTTAGATTTACATATGGGTGATAATACATTGACTGATTACGCTTTTGTTGAAGTCATGGCCTGTCCGGGCGGATGCATTGGTGGTGGCGGTCAGCCTTTGGTAAAAATGCCACAAGTTAAAAAAGTACAAGAAGCACGAATGGCTTCTTTGTATCAATCTGATACAGATGCGGCGGTAAAAGCTAGCTGGGAAAATCCGGAAATTAAGGATTTATATAATGATTTCTTAGAAAAGCCGTTATCAGAACGGTCAGAAGAATTTTTGCATACGTATTATCAAAATCAATCGGAGTTACTCGGTCCGATGAAACATGTTACGCCGCAAACGAATCCCATGTCGAAGCAATATAAGCCACCAACACCACCAGCAGATGAAAAAGCATAATAATTAGTGTAATAAATTAGTGAATGAAACCGTCTTTTATTTTTGGTATACTATAAAGGGCGGTTTTTTTTGTGATAAAGGAGGTGAAACTTTTTCATTCATATTTATTGGACATCCTTTTTTTGTTGTTGGGTTATTAAATTTGGGCATTGGTAGTCGTTTTATTGTGAAAAACTACACGATATTTTACAATACAGCCATAAGGCAATGCAGGAATAATATAAATGCCTAAAACTTATAGTTTCCAAAAGAAAGGGTGTTGTAATTATGGCAGTTAATATGGATGAATATGTAGCAAGAGCGAAAGTCGCTCAACAAGAATTTTCCACATACACGCAGGAACAAGTAGATGCGGTGGTTCGTGTGATTGGGCGAGTGGTATATGAAAATGCAGAATTACTTGGTCCCATGGCAGCAGAAGAAACGGGAATGGGTGTAGCTGCAGATAAAATCGCAAAGTGTCGCGGTAAATCTGGTATGATTTGGAATTATTTAAAAGATAAAAAAAGCGTGGGTATTATTGAGCGTGATGAAGCACGTGGACTTTTATATGTAGCAAAACCCGTTGGTGTAGTAGGTGCTATTCAGCCATGTACAAATCCAGTTGTAACACCGATGATGAATAGTATGTCCGCATTAAAAGGGCGTAACGCCATTATTATTTCGCCCCATCCAGCATCAGTAAAATGTAGTATTAAAACGGTAGAAATGATTAATGAAGCATTGGATAAAGTAGGTGCACCGAAACATTTAGTTCAAATTATTCCAGAAGCAAGTATTCAAGCCTCTAATGATTTGATGAAAGCTTGTGATGTCGTAGTAGCAACAGGTGGTCCTGGAATGGTTACTGCTGCATACAGTAGTGGTAAACCTTCGTTAGGTGTAGGTCCTGGTAACACGCAAGTTATTATTGACCGTGATGTAGATATTACGGAAGCTGTTCCTATGATTATTAATGGTAGAAAGTTTGATAATGGTATTATTTGTTCGGGTGAACAATGTGTATTTATTCCTAATGATAAATATGATGCTATTATTAATGAATTTAAATTAGATGGTGCTTTTGTCATTAGCGATGAAGCTACTCGTCAAAAAATGCGTGATGTTATCTTCCCTGGTGGAGTGATGAATAAAAAATTGGTTGGTAAATCACCGGCTGTAATTGCTGCAGAAGCAGGATTAACGATTCCTGAAGGTACAAAAGTATTCTTAATTGAATTGGATAAACATGGAAAAGATGAAATCTTATGCGATGAAAAACTTTGCCCCGTTTTGGTGTGCGTGAAGTATCATACGTTTGATGAAGCTATTAAAATGGCTAATGATAATTATCTTTTCAAGGGTGCAGGTCATACGGCATCGGTACATTCATTTAATGATAAACATATTGAAGCAGCTGGCACGAAATTACCAGTTAGCCGTGTAACCGTAAATCAACCATGCTCTTCTACGGCTGGTGGAAGCTATACAAATGGCTTGAATCCGACAACTACGTTGGGCTGTGGCAGCTGGGGCGGTAACAGTATGTCAGAAAATATTACGTATAAGCATTTTCTGAATATTTCACGCGTTGCGTATGTGATTAAAGATGCTAAAATTCCTACTACCAAGGAATTGTGGGACTAATTTCTTCCGGTATATGTGCAGTGGTAGTTGATATCACTGCACACCATTAGAAAGGGATGAGAGCAATGATTGAATTACAATTAAAACCAACTATTTATACGTATGAGTCATGCCAAGAGTTTGTTAATGAATTAAAAATTGGACAAGGTGATTTGATCGTTACGAATGAATACATTTATGAACCCAATTTTGGCGAAATGAATCTTCCTTGTGCGGTTATTTTTCAAGAAAAATATGGTATGGGTGAACCTTCAGATGAAATGGCAGAAGCGATGTATCGGGACATGCCGAAAGATGTAACGCGCATTATCGGTATTGGTGGCGGTACGATCATGGATTTATGTAAACTATTTTCGTTACGTCATGTAAGTCCTATATTAGATTTGTTTGATGGAAAGAAACCCATTGAAAAAGGAAAAGAACTTATTTTAATTCCGACTACTTGCGGTACTGGTAGTGAAGTGACAAATGTTTCGGTTATGGCACTTATTAGTCGTAATACCAAAAAAGGTATTGCTGATGATGCGATGTATGCTGATAAGGCCGTATTGATTACACAGTTATTAAAAACATTGCCTTTTAAAGTATTTGCTACAAGTTCGATTGATGCTTTAGTACATGCTGTTGAATCAGCATTATCGCCGCATTCCACACCGAGTTTCCGCCTTTTCAGCTATCATGCAATTGATTTGATTTTACATGGATATATGGAAATGCGAGAAAAAGGATTAGAGGCACGGGGTCCGTTGATGAAAAACTTTTTGTTAGCAAGCAACTGGGCGGGGATTGCTTTTAGTACTCCTGGATGTGCAGCTGTTCATGCTATGAGTTATCCTTTTGGTGCAAAATATCACGTTCCACACGGAGAATCTAATTATGTTATCTTCATCGGCGTTATGAATTGTTACATGTCTATCAAGTCGGATGGAGAAATTGCACGTCTTAATGCGTTTATTGCAGAAATTTTAGGCTGTGATGTGGATCATGTATATGAAGAATTAGAAAATTTATTAAATACAATTTTACCGAAAAAAGCGTTGCATGAATATGGTGTAACGGAAGAAGATTTGGCTGAATTTGCCGATTCCGTTATGAAAAATCAAGGTCGGTTAATGTCGCATAACTTTGTAGAATTGGATTATGATAAAGTGTATAGTATCTATAAAGCATTGTATTGATAGGTAAAATCATCATAAGAATTAAGGGATAAAACAATAGATTGCGGCATATAGTGTGCAACCTTTGTTTTATCCTTTTCTTATGTATAAAAGAATGTTGATACTTGTTTTTTAATAATTTAGCTTAAATAAAAATGAAATAACCATTCGTAATAGGAATTTAAGTTGCTTTTTATTAAAATAAAAATATGATAAAATAAAATTGATAATTGAGAAAAATAATGAGAAAACAAATAGCCTGGAGTGTAGTGGGTGATGGATGTGAATGGACTGGTCTTAGAAATTACAAAAAATCTTTCGGTTATTGCCCTTGCCGTATATCTGATTACCCAGTGGAAACCGTTTAGACGAGCCATGAATCAATCGTCTTATTCATATAAGGATAAATGGGCATTATTAGTGGTATTTGGTATGTTATCGGCTGTTGGCAATTATCTAAATGTACCGTTTCAACAGGATGGCATGGTACATACTCGGTTAGTCGGAACGATTATTGGAGGTTTATTTGGGGGGCCGTTAGTAGGTGTAGGTGCGTCTATTATCGGTATGATACCGCGATACTTTATTTCGGTTAGTGCTATTCCTATTATTGTAGTAGCCGGTATTGCTAATATTATTATTGGTATAGTTGCGGGCTATATAAATAAACGATATGGTGCACGACAAATTTCCTTAAAGATAGCTTGTTTAGTAGGACTATTATCTGAAGTGATTTTGCGAATAGGCGTGTTGTGGCAAGCTCAATCGGTAGATGTGTTTTGTGTAGAAAAAACGATAGCTTTGCCGGCGGGGATGGCTACTTGTCTAGGTGTGATGCTCGCTGTATATATTATTCGTGGGGTCTATCAAGATGAAGATATTCATAAGGCGAAAGCAGCTAAAAAAGTCATTGATATTATTTTTTGCACGCGGGGTGTTTTTCGTCAGCAAGGATTTACACAAGAGGCAGCTTATCATATTGCAAAAACCATGTACGATATTCTTACGGTAGATTATGTGGCGATTTCATCTCCTCAGGGAATATGGGCAGCGTGCATGCAAGGTAAAGATAAAAAAAATAGCCCCAATACGATTAGCTTACCCTTAATTTTGGCGGATAAAAAAATTGCAGAAATTTATGTATCGCGACCAGGTTTGCGTTCGTTTAGAAGCTATGAAAAGCAGTGGTTGTTGCGTTTTGCTGAATTATTAAGTTTGGAATTGTATCAAATGGAATTAGATCGAAAGGCTGTATTACTTTCACAGGCAGAGGTGGCTGTTTTAAAATCACAAATTAGACCGCATTTTATTTTTAATATGTTGAGTACAATAAAAGCTATTGTCAGTACAGAACCAGAACAGGCAAAAGATTTGATCTGCGATTTATCTTCTTTTTTACGAAATAGATTGCATCATGCATCTGATACGATTTGTTTAAAGGATGAGTTAGAAGCGGTAGAAACATATATTCGTTTAGAAAAAATGAGGTATGGTGAAAGGTTGCAAGTAATACAGCATATACAGGTGGAAACTTGGATGCAAAGGGTACCTTGTTTTGTATTACAAATGTTGGTAGAAAATGCGATTAAACACGGTATTTTTAAGAAGAAATATGGTGGTACTATACAAATTTGTGCTATGCGTAAGCAAGACCAGTTGATTTTATCTGTTCAAGATGATGGGATGGGGATGGATCAGGCGACATTACAACAAGTCAATCATTTTTCTATAGATCATGATATTGAAATGAAGTCAGAAAGTACGGGTATTGGCTTGAAAAACATTTATGATCGGATGCATCAATTATATGGTGAACGGGGAAAATTTTTGGTAGAAAATCTGAAAGAGGGAGGTACGTGTGTGTCTATTATCATTCCTTGGGGGTAAGGAACCAATAGCTTATTTATGGATAAAGTGACAAGCAGATTATACTGCTGGGGGATGAAGGTGAAGACAATGATTCGATTAATGATAGTAGAAGATGAAAAGGCAACGGCTGCTGATTTAAAACACATGGTAGAAGGACTTTGCTCGGATATGGAAGTCTGTAGTGTTTGTTATGATGGCGAAACGGCGTTAAAAGATATTCAGCAAGTCTGTCCCGATGTGATTTTTTTGGATGTGGAATTACCAGGGTTACGGGGGATTGAAGTAGCCCAAGCATTACAAGAGATGGAAAGAGTACCGCTTATTGTGTTTGTTACGGCATATGTAGATTTTGCGGTACAAGCATTTTCCGTTAATGCTCTTGATTATATGGTTAAACCTGTTAGTAAGCGATGCTTGGCAAGAGTTTTATTGAAGATTAAAAAACGGATGCAGCAAATCAAATCTTCTCGTGTTGGCAAAGAAAGTGATAGTTATTTGCGTAAATTAACGATTAATAAAGGAGATCGGTTGGAAATTATAGATTGTCAAGATATTCGGTTGATTTATGGTAAAAATAGACAGGTTTTTATTATGACTAAGGATGATGAAGTCTGTCGGGTGAAAATTACGTTGCAAGAATTTGAAGAACGATTGGCGGGAACATCTTTTTTTCGATGTCATCGGAATTATATTGTGAATGTTGATGAAATAAAACAAATTACAACATGGTTTAAACAACGGTATTTATTGATTTTAAAGGGAAAGAAAAATTTAGAAATACCTGTTGGTAGAGCGTATGTTAATAATTTACGTCAACATGTGGAATTTTAATAAAAAAAAGACCATTGCTAGACAATGGTCTTTTTTTGTGGTGGATCATCAGGGGGTCGAACCCTGGACACCCTGATTAAGAGTCAGGTGCTCTACCAACTGAGCTAATGATCCAAGACGTTTTTTAGTACAATAAGTATATTACACTAATTTTAGTGTTTTGGCAAGCTTTTTATTTGTAGCGTCTGGAGAAGATATAGGAAATTTGATTTTTTTTGGTGTGATTTTTAATAAAAAGAAAATACGGTGCGATTTCTTGACTTTGCAAATAAAGGAGCATATTATATAAAAAATATAAGAAAAAGGTGTATGTATTTGTTGCAGGAAATAAGTAAATAGATAACATACTTGAGGTGGAAAAGATATATTATGAAATATCGAATTCGTCATTCTTTGCAGAACTATCATAGTATAGGATATTTACATGGAGATGAGGGGAGAAATTGTGCGGATGTGATAGATTGTTCATTAGGTATTAATCCGCTAGGGTTTTCACCTCGGATTACACAGGAGGTATTTTTAGAGGCGTATGATCGCATTTATGCGTATCCTGATTATCCATATGAAGGGTTGCGGCGTTGTATTTGTCAATACATGGAATCAGTTGCTACGATTACACCTGAACAAGTGCGATTTTACGGTGGATCGATGGGGGCTATTTGGAATATCAATAAGTTGCTTATTGACGAAAAAACCTGTATTCTTACATTTATACCAGGTTTTTCTTCTACTCTTAGTGATATGCGTTCGTTAGGTGGAACGATTGATGCGGTACCATTGACAGAAAAAGATCGTTTTTTAATTGATATAGATCAATTGATTTATCACCTCAAGCCACAACATCATCTAGTGTATTTAGATAATCCCAATAATCCGACAGGGCAGGTTATTCCTATTGAGGCGTTACGGCGTTTAGCACATAAAGCATTAGCACAAGATACGTATGTTTTAATAGATGAAGCATATGGAGAATTTATGCCATTGGAAAACTCGGCTGTGACGCTTATTGCAGAATATCCGAATGTACTTGTTGTGAAATCCTTCTCAAAAGGGTTTGGGCTGGCTGGATTACGTACAGGTTATGTTGTGATGCATCCTGATTTTATTCCATATATGTCACATTATCCTGGCGAGATGACTGTAAATGGGATTGCTTCGGCGATACTTCCTGTTGCGTTGTCTGATATGGATCATCTTGCTCGGAGTCGTCAGATTATGGCAGAAAATAAGCGACAAATAATAAATTGTCTTACGGAATTAAACGTAAGTGTAACGGATGAGGAAACCCCGATTTTATTATTATATACATCGCAGACGCTTGATTTATATCAGCTATTGCTGTCACAGGGAATAAAAACAGAGCGAGGAGAAGATTTTGATGGTTTAGGGAAAGCCTATGTGCGTTTGCGAATTCCGGCTACCGTAACCGAATGTATTACTCGCTTGGGACGAATGCAAAAGTTATTGGCAAATGATAATAGATAGAGAAAAAATGATTGACAAATAAATTAACACTTTGTATACTAAATACATATCATGTGACTGACGGAAGTGGAGTTAACCACGGGGAGCATGAAGAATATAGCCGACCGTCTGGGCGATGTATCCAGACGTGTCGGTTTTTTTGTTTTCAGGAGGTAGATCATGCAGAAATTGTCTTTAAAATATGGATGTAATCCCAATCAAGCGTCGGCTCAAGTTTATATGAAACAAAATCAAGAATTGCCTTTTACTGTATTGAATGGAACGCCTGGATATATTAATTTATTAGACGCACTTAATGCTTTTCAATTAGTACGAGAATTACAAGCAGCAACGGGAAAACCAGCAGCGACATCTTTTAAACATGTTAGTCCGGCTGGGGCAGCGATTGCTACGGATATGAGTGATACTTTAAAAAAAATATATTATGTTGATGATTTGGTATTAAGTCCACTTGCTAGTGCGTATGCTTGTGCTCGTGGGGCGGATCGGATGAGCTCATATGGTGATTTTGTAGCTTTGTCGGCATGTTGTGATGAGTCTACAGCCAGGGTCTTACAACGAGAAGTTTCGGATGGTATTATCGCACCAGCGTATACGCCAGAAGCATTGGATATATTAAAGAAAAAGAAAAAGGAAAGTATTGTATATTGCAAGTAGATCCATTATATACACCGCAAGTAATTGAACAAAAAGATGTTTTCGGTATTACTTTTGAACAAGAACGGAATCAAGTGAAACTTACCGCATCGGTGTTGCAGAATAGACCAACTCAAAATAAGGAGATTCCTTTGACCGCACAACAGGATTTATTGATTGCTTTGATTACGTTGAAATATACTCAATCTAATTCGGTATGTTATGTAAAAGATGGTATGACCATTGGTGTAGGTGCGGGACAACAATCGCGTATTCACTGTACTCGTTTAGCTGGGAATAAAGCTGATATATGGTGGTTGCGTCAGCATCCTATGGTGATGGCATTACCTTTTCGGGAAGATATTAAAAGAGCAGATCGGGATAATGCTATTGATATTTATATTTCTCCAGATCAAGAAGATCTTCTGGTAGATGGCATTTGGCAAACATTGTTTACACAGCGTCCGCCTGTGTTAGAACAAGCAGATAAGAAAGCTTGGTTGATGAAGTTACAGGGGGTTAGTTTGGGAAGTGATGCGTTTTTTCCCTTTGGTGATAATGTTGAACGAGCATATCGGAGTGGCGTAGCCTATATTGCTCAAGCGGGTGGTTCTATTCGTGATGATCATGTGATTGCTACGTGTGATAAATATGGCATTGCTATGGCTTGTACGGGAATACGGTTATTTCATCATTAAGTTGTTCTTGCAACGGGAGACTACATAACATTAATGTTATATCGGAATATTCTGATACCCCCCTTGAATTAAATTGATGGTATGTGGCTTTGGTAACTTCTATACACATAGAAGACAAACTCGTTGCAAGAATAAAAAGCTCAGCAAGTATTATTGCTGAGCTTTTTTTATAAGCAAAGTTGGTGATACGGCTTTCCCTCTAAGGTTTTCCAAGTTAGGTTATGATCTTCTAAGAGTAGATAGCTATGGGGACTTTCTTCTTTTGGGATAGAGATAGACCCTGGATTAATATATAAATTGTCATCGCCAAAGGATTTCCATGCAGGAACATGGGTATGGCCATGTAATAAAATATCGCCCTTTTTTAGAGAAGGAGGTAAATGGTTCAAATTAAATAGATGTCCATGGGTAATAAATACTTGCCGTTTTGTTAGGTATAAAAAGGCATAGTCACTTAATATAGAGAAAGAAAGTACCATTTGATCTACTTCGGAGTCACAATTTCCTCGTACACATAATATACGGCTGGGACAGTTGTTTAGCAATGTAATGACTTCTTTGGGGTGATAGTTTTTTGGCAGATCATTGCGGGGTCCATGATAAAGCAGATCACCCAATAGCAATAAAGTATCTGCTTTTTCTATGGCTAGTTGGTGCATTAGGGCTTGACAATAATAAGCAGAGCCATGGATATCAGAAGCAATTAATAATTTCATTATTAGGAACTCCTTGTATAATAGAGAGCAAATGATAGACGCTTATTCATGTCTAGGTAGTAGTTAGGAAAAAAAATTTTTATAATGGACACATAATTTATCGTTTAACGAACGAAGTTTATAGATATATTGTCCATACGTCAATACTGATAATACAGGGGTAGAAACGGTAGCTTGATTGATATGGAAAGTACATATTAGATCATAAATACGCTGTTGTAACCGTTCATCTCGTTTATAGTCATCGGTGTAAATGGATAGATGGGTCATATAATTGAATTTTTCTTGTTGTAAGGCAAGTGCGAGTTGTTTATAATCTTGCCAATTTGCGTGTTGTAAGGATAAGGAATGTATGGAATGAATGATATCGACGATACCACTCATGATACCGCTACAAATACTACTATATACATTGATAAATTGCAAATAAGATGCGGTAAACGTTAATAATTGTAAGCACGTTATTAATAATTTTTCCGTTTGAGTATATCCTATATAGTATATGTAATTACGAGAACTTTCGAGGGTATAATAATAAATTTTTTCTTCCATATGCAGTACAACAGGGGTTTTTGATTTCATGCAGTATCCTCTCTTTGGATTTTGGGAATCATTATCTATTATTTCTTTTATCATACTACATAATAGAGAAAAATCAATACTTTGGCTTAGAACCCGTGTTGTATAAAAAAAGGCCTTGCTATGCAAGACCTTGATGGTGCGCCTAGAAGGATTCGAACCTTCGCACCCGGTTCCGGAGACCGGTGCTCTATCCCCTGAGCTATAGGCGCATGTTGTATAAAAGAATACTTTCCTATCATAGCATGTATTTTTATATCTGACAAGAAAGATTTTTTTATTAGGAAGAAAGAGGGAAAAGGGACAAACGCACGGTGATGACTAGCCGAAACAAGACAAAGATGGTATTATTAGATACATAGCGATATAGGGTAGGAGAAAAGAATGATTAAACATGTTATTTTTGATTTAGATGGCACATTGACTGATTCTAAAGAAGGTATTATACGATCTGTTGAGTACGCATTGCAAAAAGCGGGCGAAACGACAGCTCATCGGTTGTCATCGGAGATTATTGTAGGGCCGCCTTTGTTGACGACGTTTCAAGAAACATATGGCTTTTCAGAGAAAAAAGCTCGTGCTATTTATGCATTTTTTCAAGAGCGATATAGTACTATTGGCAAATTTGAAAATCGATTATTTCCGGGTATTATACAGTTGATGAAAGCACTAGCAACTAGGCATATCCGTTCGTATGTAGCAACGTCAAAACCAGAAATTCATGCACGAGAAATTTGTCAACATTTTCAACTTTTGCCATATTTAACCGCTATTGCGGGCCCAACTGTAGGAGGAAAAGAAACTAAGATCGATTGCATTAACCGCATTATACGTTGTATTGGGACTAAACAAGAGGTGGTTATGGTAGGTGATCGTAAATATGATATAGACGGGGCACATATTGTAGGAATACAAAGTGTAGCCGTAGCATATGGGTATGGTAGTGAAAGAGAGAGACAAGCATGTAAACCGGATTTTACGGCATATAGTGTAGATGAATTAGCCAAATGGTTGCTTCGCTGATAAAAGAAAAGAGGGATTATGATGGAGTTAAAGAAAGCGTGTATGGTACATGGATTTCGTGTTATCCGAGGGGAATATGTTACCGAAATTGCAAGTCAGGTATATGAATTGCAGCATGAAAAATCGGGAGCACGTGTATTATATATTCAAAATGAAGATGATAATAAGGTCTTTTCTATTTCCTTTAGAACGACCCCGATGGATAGCACGGGAGTACCACATATATGTGAACATTCTACATTATGTGGCTCACGGAAATTTCCACTCAAAGAACCGTTTGTAGAATTAGTTAAAGGCTCGTTAAATACCTTTTTAAATGCGATGACTTTTCCCGATAAAACAATGTATCCAGTAGCTAGTCGCAATGCTCAAGATTTTCATAATTTAATGGATGTTTATTTGGATGCGGTCTTTTTTCCAAACATGTTGCATGATCGGCAAGTATTGATGCAGGAAGGATGGCATTACGAATTGGAGAGTGCCACCGCGCCTTTAACTTATAGTGGGGTTGTATATAACGAAATGAAAGGAGTATTTTCTTCACCGGATTCTCAATTAGAACGTCATGTTATGGCATCGTTATTCCCGCAGACTACATATGGTGTGGAATCGGGCGGAGATCCAGATGATATCCCTACGCTCACATTTGAAGGATTTACGAATTTTTATCGTACATATTATCATCCATCAAATAGTTATATTTTTTTATATGGTGATATGGATATTGAAAACACCTTGGCATTTATTGATAGCGAGTATTTACATCATTTTGATAAGCAAAAAATTGATTCGGCTGTTACACGGCAACATTGTCTTAAGGCGATTACGAAGACATTTCCTTATGGTGTAGCTTCTGATGAAAATACAACCCAAAAGACGTTACATAGTTTAACTTATGTTATAGACGATGCCTTGGATACAACGTTGGGATTAGCACTTAAAGTATTGACTTATGTGTTGGTAACATCACCAGCAGCACCGTTAAAGAAAGCATTGTTAGATGCTCAAGTAGGGAAAGATATTTCTGCTGATTTTCAAGATGGCGTTTTACAGCCTATGTGGTCTCTTTCTGTGCATGGTTCGGATCCGGACGATCAAGCAAAGATTATACCTATTGTACAGAATGTTTTACAAGAATGCATTACAACTGGGTTAGATCGTAAAGCGTTGACGGGAGCGTTAAATCGGGTAGAATTTCTCTTGAGGGAGGCCGATTTTGCAGGACGTCCAAAAGGGTTGATTTATGGTATTCGGTGTATGGATACATGGTTATATGATAAAGATCCCTTGGATTCTTTGCGGTATGAAGAAAGTTTAAAAGTATTGCGTAATGGATTACATACACGGTATTATGAAGAAATTTTAAAAAAATATATATTGGATAATTCTTATTATGCATTGGTATCGTTAGTACCAGAACCAGGATTAACAGAAAAACATGATCAAGCACAGGCACAAGCATTAGCTGAATATAAAAAAACGTTGTCTGCAGCGAAAATTGAACAGATTATTGCCGATACTAAGGCGTTAAAAAAACGACAAGCTGCACCAGATTCACCAGAAGCATTGGCGACTATTCCTATCTTATCGCGAGATGATTTATCGAAACAAATAGAAAAAATTGAACGACGTGAATATATGCATGATGGGGTAAAGGTCATTCATATTCCAGCGATTACGAATGATATTACCTATCTTTCGGCATATTTTGATTTGCATGGGTTTACGGTTGATGAGTTGCCATATGTATATTTGCTAAGTGATTTGTTAGGTGAAATAGATACATCTCAGCAATCTTATGAAGCATTAGCTATGCAGGTGGATTTAGTGACGGGTGGGTTAGATTTTTCCGTAGAAGCTATTGCTGATTATCAGGATAATACGGTATATACACCTGTCTTTAAAGTAAAGGCAAAGGGATTGACGGCTAATTTCGCAGCTATTGGTGATTTACTGCGTGAGGTTACGCTGGAAACGATTTTTACTCGTAAAGAACGCTTGATTGAACTGGTAGAAGAAGTAAAGGCGAATTGGGATATGGACGCTTTTCGGCGTGGAAATATTTTGGTAACACATCGCTTATTATCCTATGTGTCACAAGTAGAAGCGTTTTGTGATGCTGGTGAAATGACATATTATCAATTTATTTCACAGTTAGCAGATAATATCGAACAAGAGGTCGATTCACTTGCAAATACGTTGCAAAAAATATTGCAAAAAGTGATGACTAAATCGGCTTTGACCATAGCGATAACTGGTAGTGATGCGGATTATCAAGATGCATTTTCGGCGTTAGCCCCATGGATAAAATCGTTGCCTGCTGGGAGTAAAAAAACGACGTTATGCCAGTTTGCATTGCGACAGCGCAATGAAGGAATTGTGACTAGTGGTAAAGTGCAATATGTGGCTAAAGGCGGTAATATTCGCTCACATGGATTTGATTATACGGGTGCATTAGCCATTTTAGATACAATTTTACAATATGGTTATTTGTGGACGAAGGTTCGCGTACAAGGCGGCGCATATGGTGCGATGACTCGTTTTTCCGGTAATGGGGACATGATCTTTTGTTCTTATCGAGATCCTAATTTAGGTAGTACGTTGGATGTATATGATACAGTCGCTGATTATTTAGAAGGTTTTGCTGTATCAGAACGAGAAATGACAAAATATGTTATTGGGACGTTGAGTAGAGTTGATATCCCTTTGACGCCATCATTGCGAGGCGAAAAGGCGATGCGTCAATATTTTTCCGGGCTAACAGATGAAGTAGCTCAGCATAGACGAGATCAATTGCTGCAAGTAACCGTAGCGGATATTCGTCAGTTAGCACCGTTAATTCGTGCTGTAATGGCTGAAAATAATGTATGTGTCATGGGAAATGAGGGCAAAATAAAAGAAGCGGCTGCACGATTTTCACAGGTTATTCCGTTGACGAAGTAGGGATTTATCATGCGCGGAAGATTTGCTCCTAGTCCTACGGGAGAGTTGCATTTGGGAAATGTATGGACCGCGTTTTTATCATGGCTGCAAGTACGGAAGTATCAAGGCACGTGGGTATTGCGGATTGAAGATATTGATGAACAACGTGCTAAGCCAGTATATACGCGAAAAATTTTGTTTGATTTGTTGTGGCTCGGATTGACTTGGGATGAGGGACCGCAGCGTGGAGGCCCCTATGCTCCTTATCGACAACAGCAGCGGTATGCACATTATGAGCATTTGTTGGAGATATTGCGAGAAAAACAATTGTTATATCCTTGTTATTGTACACGGAGTAGGTTACAACATATTGATGCACCCCATGCTGGCGAATATCGCACCTATGATGGACATTGTTACAAACGATGGCAAGCACATGTATTTGATGAAACTAAGACACCTTCTTGGCGTGTTCATATTCCTGATGGTACGATTTCTTTTGTGGATGGTGTCTTTGGGTTACAGAAAGCATCATTTGCCAATGCGACAAGTGATTTTGTTGTGCGACGAGCGGATGGCTTGTATTCTTATCAATTAGCGGTGGTAGCTGATGATGGTGCCATGGATATTACACATGTTGTACGGGGACACGATTTGTTGGCGTGGACCGCGGTGCAATGTTGGCTTTTTGGTGAATTGGGTTATGGTATACCTTGTTATACGCATGTACCTCTTTTAGTGGATCCAGAGGGAAATCGATATTCTAAACGCCAACAGGGGATTACGATTGATTCTTTACGTCAATGCGGCATTAGACCAACCCAGATTCTCTCTTATTTAGCATGGCGAGGTGGACTCGTGAGAGAAAAACGCTGTTATACGCTTGATGAATTGATTCAGAATAGTGAATGGAAGTGTTTATCTACACAAGATATAGTTATCACGAATCTTGTAGATGAGTTGAAAAATATATAATAGCTAAAAGGAATAAGACGCTTGATAATTATTCCAATTTAGAAATCACTGTAAAAAAAACAGTGATTTCTTTTTTTTATATAAAAAATTTTTCCTATTATTGTCATTTAGTGTGTAAATGTGGTAAAATGTGGTGGAAAGTGAAAGAGGTGATAGACAAATGTTCATGGGTGAGTATACACATAGTATTGATGCTAAAGGAAGAGTTATTTTGCCTGCGAAGTTCCGTGAAGAACTTGGCATTCATTGTGTTGTCACGCGTGGATTAGAAGGATGTCTATCCGTATATACGGCTGATCATTGGATGGCGTTGGCGAATGGAATGAAACAGTTGAAAGCCTCAAAAGAAAGCGTACGAGCATTTAAACGGTTTTTATTTGGGAGTGCGGCTGAAGTGGAATTTGACAAACAGGGACGAGTACTTATTCCCAGTACACTTCGCGAATATGCTAAGTTGAATAAAGATGTTACGGTGTTAGGGACTGGCGATAAAATTGAAATTTGGGATAAAAAAGCGTATGAAGAATACGCGTCTCGTGTTGTTCCTGATATGGAAGAGATAGCCGAAAGTTTAGACGAAACATTAGCGTTGGATTTTTAGGAGGCTGTATGGATTTTCATCATGTTAGTGTGTTATGTTCGGCAACAGTAAAGGCTGTATTAGGTCCGACCAATGGAGTGTATGTAGATTGCACTTTGGGGGGCGGTGGTCATGCGGCGACATTAGGTATGTTATTAGATAATGAAGCATGGTTGATCGGCTTAGATCAAGATAAAGAGGCTTTAAAAGCGGCTAAAACACGACTAGATAAAACGGTGTCTTGTCATGTTACTTGTGTGCAACGTAATTTTCGAGAAGTGAAAGAGACGTTATATGAATTAGGTGTTGACGCAGTGGATGGCATTATTTTTGATTTAGGTGTTTCCAGTTATCAACTAGATATGCCCGAGCGTGGTTTTTCGTATATGCATGATGGTCCTTTGGATATGCGTATGAATCAAGAAAATAAGAAAACAGCAGCTGATATTGTTAATACGTATAGGGAAGAAGAATTATATCGTATTATTAAAGACTATGGCGAAGAACGATGGGCAAAACGAATTGCTATGTTTATTGTGGCTGCGAGGAAAGAAAAAACCTTCACACGGACACAAGAATTGGTGCAGGTTATTAAGAAAGCAATTCCTGTGGGGGCTAGAAAAGATGGACCTCATCCAGCAAAACGTACATTTCAAGCTATTCGTATAGAGGTAAATGGGGAGCTATCTATTTTACAGCAGTCTTTAGAAGCTGCGGTTTCTTGTTTAAAACGGGGCGGCAAAATAGGTGTTATTACCTTTCATTCCTTGGAGGATAGAATTGTAAAACGCACGTTTAAACAGTTGGCGACAGAGTGTATTTGTCCTCCTCATATGCCAGTATGTACTTGTGATCATCATGCTAGTTTAAAAATAACAAATAAGGTGATTGTACCATCACCAGAAGAGATTATGCATAATCCACGGGCACGCAGTGCTAAATTGCGTATCGGTGTTCGAATATAAGAAAAAAGAGGAAGTGTTAAAATATGTTGGCCAGAAATCCAGAATATATGGGATATCGTGTAAAAAAGCAACCGTCGTTTTCGATACCACTACGTACTACCGAATCATGCATGACGATAAATTGTAAACGAATAGTGAAAGCAATTGGTTTGGCAGCTATCTTTTTGGTGTTATATGTAAATTTATCGGCAATTAAAACTTCTAACGAGTACGCTTTGTCGAATATAAAATTACAAACTAAACAATTACAACAGGAAAATGATAATTTACGCGTTGATATTGCCCAGTTGGAAGCCCCAGAACGGATTTATACCATGGCCACGACTGAATTAGGTATGGTATCACCAGCATATATTTTATATAATCAGAAGAATCAAGGAAATGTAACAAACGAAGAGACGGCAAAACGCTGAGGATATACGAGCAGCCTTTTTAGGCTGCTATTGTTGTACACTATTCCTATTGGTGGATAGATGATATAAGGAGGATTATTCATGAAAACAATACAAGAACTTTGTGCTAAGATACAAGGTGTATATACACTACAAGGAAATGAAACGGGTGTTATTACAGGTATTGTGGCCGATTCTCGTGAGGTGGAAAAGGGAAATTTATTTGTTTGCGTAGCAGGCACTCATGTAGATGGGGGGGGATTTTGCTATTCAGGCAATAGAAAAAGGGGCAATAGCTGTTTTAACGGTAAAGCCGTTAGCACTACCTTCGACGATTACGCAAATTGTTGTTCCGGATGTTCATGTCGCAGTAGAACAGATGGTGCCATATTTTTATGATTATCCAGGGAAAAAGATGAGAATGATCGGTGTCACGGGGACGAATGGAAAAACGACTACAACGCATATGATTGCACATATGTTACGTATGGCAGGACATCATGTAGGCGTATTGGGAACGATTCATGCTTTATTAGATGATGAAGAATTACCCATTCATAACACCACACCCGATGTGGTTGAGTTACAGCGATTTTTATCATGGATGTATGATAAAGGAATGACCCATGTTGTCATGGAGGTTTCCAGTCACGCATTGGCATTACATCGGGTGGCAGGAATTGAATTTGATACAGCTGTATTCACGAATTTAACACAAGATCATTTGGATTTTCATAAAACGATGGAACGATATGTGGCTGCTAAGGCAGAACTGTTTCGAGGGTTGACGGAAAATCGTGAAAAGAAACAGGGGAAAACAGCAATTATTAATGTGGATGATGAATGGGCACAACAAATACTAGATGCTTGTGGAACGGCGAAAGTGCTTACGTATGGAATAGAACAAAAAGCCGATTTGCGTGGAGAAAATGTTCGTGTTGAATTAAAAAAAGCATCATTTACGGTGCAAGGTAATTTTGTAAATGCTTCGTTAGAAATGCCCGTGACGGGGATGTTCAATGTATATAATACCCTTGCTGCTATGGGGGCTGCACATGCTGAAGGGGTAGATACGGAGGTAATTGAACAAGCTGTACGGAATTTTCATGCTGTCCCAGGAAGATTTGAGTTAGTTGAAGCAGGTCAGGATTTTGCGATTGTTGTCGATTATTCTCATACACCGGATAGTTTGGAAAAAGCACTAGTTACAGCACGAGCATTAAATCCACAACGAGTATTAGTGGTATTTGGTTGTGGTGGTGATCGAGATCGCACGAAACGTCCTATTATGGGGAGAATTGCTGCACAACATGCAGATATATCAATTGTTACATCGGACAATCCGCGCTCTGAAGATCCAGAAACTATTGTAAAAGAAATTGAAGTAGGTGTTAAAGAAGCGATAACCGCTGGTAAAACCTATAAGGTAATTGTCGATCGACGGAAAGCTATTCAAGAAGCAGTTGGCTTGGCACGGAGTGGCGATATTATTATTATTGCTGGTAAAGGGCATGAAACATACCAGATTTTATGTGATAAAACTATTCATTTTGATGATCGAGAAGAGGCTCGTCAGGCCGTATTGGCGTTGAAGAGGTAAAATTATGGCAACATTTACAGTACAGGAAGTAAAGGAAGCAACAAAAGCACAAGTGCTGATGGCACCTAAATCGCGGTTAGAAGTTTTTCAACATGTAGATACGGATACACGTACATTGACACAACAATCGTTATTTGTGGCGTTAACAGGAGATCGGTTCAATGGTCATGACTTTGTTTTGGAGGCGGTGAAAAAAGGAGCAACGGGTATCGTTGTTTCTGAAAATAGACCGGAATATAGGTCTTTGGATGCGATTGTCTTTTTGGTGGCTGATACGTTGCAAGCATATCAGCAATTAGCACAGTTTCATCGACGGAGATTTTCTATACCGGTTATTGCGGTTACAGGATCAGTAGGGAAAACATCAACACGCAATATTATTGCATCGGTTTTATCGCAAAAGTTCAATGTATGCCAAACGGAGAAGAATTTTAATAATGAAATTGGTTTACCGAAAACGTTATTGCAGTTAGATAAAACACATGAGGTTTGTGTGGTTGAAATGGGAATGCGTGGATTAGGACAAATCGCAGCACTGGCTTCTATTGCTGAACCCACCGTTGGGGTAGTCACGAATGTGGGAAAAAGCCATATTGAGTTATTAGGTTCTATTGAAAATATTGCAAGGGCAAAAGCTGAATTGGTAGAAGCACTATCGGCAGAAGGAATAGCGATTTTGAATCAGGATGATTCTCGTGTTGCTGCTATGTCAAATGTATGTAAAGGGAAGGTCATTGGCTATGGGGTATCGTGTGAAGCGGCTGTACAGGCAGAACGAATACGGGTCAGTGAAAAAGGTGTTTCGTTTATGTGTCGGTGTTTTGATCAAGGATTTGAAGTTAAAATACCGGTGTTAGGAAAACACCATGTCTATAATGCTTTGGCGGCAATTGCTACGGGAAGGCTATTAGGATTAAGTGAAAATCAAATGATACGTGGATTAAGTGAATATAAAGGGGTTCCCATGCGGGAAGAATTAATACATATTGGTTCATATACGTTTATTAATGACGCGTATAATGCCAATCCTGCTTCCATGATGGCGGCAATTCAAACCTTGTCGATGTTACCGAGAGGGAAAAAGATAGCCGTACTGGGGGGAATGTTAGAATTAGGGGAGTGGGCTGTGACTGAACATGAAGCACTTGGGTCTGCCGTGGTACAAGCGAATATTGATGTGTTAATTACGTTAGGAGAACTAGCAGCTGCAAGTGCTAGAGCAGCAAGAAAAGCGGGTATGACAGCGGTATATGAAGTGAAAACACATCAAGAAGCAGCAGGTAAAATAAAAGAGCATTTGTCGCCAGGAGCAATTATATTATTAAAAGGCTCGCGTGGATTTAGTATGGAAAAAGTACTTGCGTATTTTGAAGGGATGTAGAATGTATGATAGCCATATTGCTATTTGGATTTTTGGCTAGCCTGGTTATTTCATTATTTTTGGGCAGGCCACTTATAAAACAATTAAAAAAAGCAAAAGCACGTCAGTCTGAACGTTTAGAGGGCCCAGCGAGTCATAAGCAAAAAGAGGGAACGCCCACGATGGGTGGCATTTTACTTATTGGATCTACGATGATAACCATGATTTTGGCGATGTTTATTTTTCATTCGGTGGAAAGTCGTCAATGGTTAGCGATGATTTTGTTTTTAGGCAATGGGGCAATTGGTTTTTTTGATGATGGAATTAAAGCAATAAAACATAGAAATTTAGGGCTAACGGCAAAACAAAAATTATGCGGACAAGCACTTGTTGCAATTGTTTTTTGTGTATTATTGCACTTGACAACACCCTTTTCAACGACACTGGTTATTCCTGGAACTTCTTTGCAGTTAGATTTAGGCGATTTTTATTATTTTTTTGTCTTTCTTATGATTGTAGGATCTAGTAATGCTGTTAATTTAACTGATGGATTAGATGGATTAGCTGCGGGGTCATGTGCGATTACTTCTGCTGCTTATGTGATTATTGCATTTACCTTAGGATATACGCAATTTTCTTTATTTCCTATGGTAATTACGGGAGCTTGTTTAGGCTTTCTGTATTTTAATCAGCATCCAGCAAAGGTTTTTATGGGTGATACAGGATCCTTGGCATTAGGGGGTGCATTAGCAGCAATGGCAATAGTAACGAAAACGGAGTTATTGTTATTGCTGGTTGGTGCATTGTATGTGCTAGAGGCGTTATCGGTTATTTTACAAGTTCTTTCTTTTAAATTGAGAGGGGTTCGGATTTTTAAAATGAGTCCGATTCATCATCATTTTGAATTATCTGGATGGAGTGAAGTAAAAGTAGTTTCGGCTTTTTGGTTCTTTTCTGCCGTCGTAGCGATTTTTTCTATTTTATTAGTGGTATGGCGTTATTGATGCGATAGTTCATATAAAGTGGGTGTACAAGATGAGTATAATGGATTTTTCAGGCAAACGAGTACTTGTTTTAGGTGCGGGGATTAGCGGTCGGTCTGCGGCAGTGGCAATAGCTCAACATGGAGGAACGGTGTTGCTAAATGATGCAAAGCTACAGGATATAGCGGAAGAACCGTGGAAAGGATTTACAGAATTAGGCATTCAGTGTGTTTTTGGTACCCAAGATATATCTTTGTTGGCGGATGTAGATATTGTTGTTCCGTCACCAGTTATTTCTCTTGACATGGATATATTGCAAGAGGCAAAAAAACGACATATGCTTATTTGGAGTGAAGTGGATGTGGCTTGCCAGTTGACGAATGCGACTGTTTTAGGTGTTACAGGAACAAATGGCAAAACAACGACAACAACGTTGTTAGGTGAAATGATAAAAGCGGCAGGAAGACAAACTGTTGTAGGTGGGAATATCGGAATCGGATTGTCAGAGCATGTGATGGATTTACCTAACACAGCAGTAGTTGTTGCAGAATTATCGAGCTTTCAATTGGAGTGCACTCATTTTTTACATGCCAAGGGGGCTACCGTTTTAAATATAACACCCGATCATTTAGAACGACATCATACGATGGAAGCTTATGCGGCGGCGAAGGAAAGAATTTTTCAAAATCAAGAAAAAACAGACGCAGCGGTTTTAAATTATGATGATACACGAGTACGAGAAATGGCAGCACATGTGGTTGGGCAAGTGTATTATTTTTCTACGGAAGGCCCCGTGCCAGAAGGTGCTTTTTATGAAAATAATCAATTAGTCATACGGCATAATGGAGCAGATATGGTAATCTGTCAGGCTGATACGTTACCATTATTAGGAAAACATAATATACAAAATTATTTAGCTGCAACGTTATTGGCACTTGTGGCAGGTGTACCATTAGATACGATTCGTCAGGTTATAATGAATTTTTCTGGTGTAGAACATCGTCTAGAAAAAGTGCGTGTTATTCATGGCGTTCCATATTATAATGATTCAAAAGGTACTAATGTGGATGCATCGATTAAAGCCTTAGAAGCATTTTCAGGAAATCTTATTTTAATTGCCGGTGGACATGATAAAATGACATCTCTTGATGAGTTCATGAAGCTTGTAAAAGAAAAAGTGGACACCTTACTTCTTATCGGAGAAGCATCTTCTCGTTTTGCCCAAGCAGCACAAGCGGCTGGTGTTAAGGATATTCGTCTGATGGGAAACAGTATGGAACGGGCTATTATGGAGGCACGCTCTATTGCTAAAGCACCTCAGGCAGTAGTGTTATCTCCGGCTTGCTCTAGTTTTGATATGTATGATAATTATGAACAACGAGGTCGTGTCTTTAAAGGGATTGTAAATGCTCTATAAGGGGCGTAAATAGTAGGGAGGACAAAAGATGCGTCGAGTCATTATTTCTGGGGGTGGAACGGGAGGCCATATTTATCCCGCAATTACCATCGCCCGTGCTATTGCGGAATTGGAAAAAACAGAATTTTTATATGTTGGTTCGCGTCAAGGACTGGAAAATACCTTGATTCCCAAAGAAAATATTCCTTTTGTTACGTTAGATGTGCGAGGATTAGAACGAAAAATTTCGTGGAAAAATGTGGTTACATTGGGGCGAACGGGTAAGAGCGTTATTCAAGCTATGCATATTATTCATCAATTTAAACCAAATGTTGTGATAGGTACAGGCGGATTTGTTTGTGGACCCGTGTTATTAGCAGCCAGTATGCGGAAGATACCTACGCTTATTCAGGAACAAAATGTGATTCCCGGGGTTACGAATACCATTTTAAGCAGATTTGTTAGTTGTATTGCTTTGGGGTATGAGGCTGCGGCAGAGAGATTTTCCCATAAAGATCGATTAATTTATACGGGTAATCCTGTGCGTAAAGAAGTACTTACGGTAACAAAAGAACAGGGGAGAGCTGCATTATCTTTAAAAAAAGATACGTTTACTCTCTTGATTGCTGGTGGTAGTAGAGGTGCTCGTTCTATTAATACAGCGGCCCTTATGGTACATGAATATTTTAAGGATATGGATGATATTCAAATTATTCATGTTACGGGAGCAGGGGAATATCAACGAGTTGTACAGGCACTTGCGGAAGTGGATGAAAAAGGAAGGTATGGTCGAGGTAGTCTTATTATTCCTTATTTGCATCAGATGCCAGAGGCATTGGCCGCAGCAGATCTAGTGGTGTATCGTGCTGGGGCGGTAGGATTAGCTGAAGTGACAGTGCGAGGTGTGCCCTCTATTTTAATCCCTTACCCCTATGCAGCAGAAGATCATCAACGTTATAATGCACTTGAATTAGTAAAACAGGGGGCAGCGAAGATGATTTTAGATAAGATGCTCACGGGAAAAGAATTATTAGATGAAGTATTGCGGTTAAAAGAAAATACAAATGCGTTATTGGCGATGGCAAAAGCAAGCAAGGCATTAGGAAAACCGCAAGCAGCACATGATATTGCTCAATTAGCATTGACAATGGCAAACCGTCGTAGCTGAAGATAAGAGGAGTGGATATATACGTGGTAGATTTACATACAATACGAAAAATTCATTTTATTGGTATTGGCGGAGCAGGTATGCGAGCAATTGCGAATATTTTTATTGCTAAAGGATATGACGTATCTGGATCGGATAGTGTACGATCTGATATTACTGATCGATTTGCACAACAGGGTGCACGCATATGTATAGGCCAACGACCTGAAAATTTACAAGATGCAGAAGTGGTAGTGGTTTCAACAGCGATTCATCAGGATAATTGTGAGTTGGTTGCAGCTAGAGAAAAACAGCTTCCTATTATTCATCGTTCTGATGCATTGGTTTATATTATGAGCTGGGGAAAATCGATTGCTGTTGCCGGGGCACATGGAAAAACAACGACATCATCTATGTTGGGGCAAGTTTTTATCGAAAGTAAAATGGATCCTACTATTGTCATTGGTGGCGAAGTAGACTACTTACATAGTAATTCTATATTAGGTACAGGTGAATATAGTATTGTTGAAGCTGATGAAAGTGACGGCACCTTTTTGAAGGAAAAACCGTATATTGCAGTGGTAACAAATATTGATGCCGATCATATGGACCATTATGGTTCGATAGAACATGTGGTAGATGCATTTAAGGATTTTATTCAACGTGTAGATCCCGTACAAGGATTGGCGGTTCTTTGTTTTGAAAACGAACGCATTCGTGCACTTGCGAAAACGATAGGACGGCATTATATTTCTTATGGTTTTTCGGATGATGTTGAATATCAGGCACGAGGATTGCGATATGAAAAGGGATTGCATTATTTTGATGTATATCACAAGCAGACGTTAGTGGGAACGGCCTGCCTTCGTATACCAGGTACGCATAATGTGCTTAATGCATTGGCTACCATTGCAGTTGCATTACATTGTGGAATTTCCTTTACAGATATACGTGCAGCACTTAGTCATTTTCGTGGAGCGAAACGGCGTTTTCAAACGAAGGGAATTGTACATGATATCTGGGTTGTCGATGATTATGCACATCATCCTACTGAAATTAATGCAACACTTACGGCAGCACGTGATATGGGAACACATAGGGTAATATGTTTATTTCAACCGCATCGGTATTCGAGAACGAAATTATTGTTAGAACAATTTGGTAGTGCATTTTTACAAGCGGATATTTTGATTATTACTGATATTTATGGTGCCGATGAAGATCCCATGCCAGGGGTAACGGGCAAGTTAATCGTTGATAAAATTAAAGAACAAACGGGAAAAGAGGCTATCTATATCCCTCATAAAGAAGATATTATTCCTTTCTTACAAGCACATGTGCAGCCCTTTGATTTAGTTTTAACTATGGGGGCTGGAGACATTTATAAAGTAGGCGAAGCATATATATCGTTACTGAAAGGGGAATAGACTTATATGAAATTTGATGAAAAAAGTCGTATCGCTGTTGTAGTAGGCGGTCCATCAACAGAAGCGGCTGTATCACGACGTACAGGTGCTGCTATTGCAGCCGCATTGCAAGGTAAGGGATATCACTTAGACATATTGGAATTAGAACCAAGACAATTAGCACAGCAATTGAAAGAATTACAGATTGATGTGGTCTTTAATGCTTTACATGGAAAATACGGAGAAGATGGTGTATTGCAGGGATTATGTGAAATGCTTGAAATTCCTTATACGGGTTCGGGCGTTATGGCTAGTGCCGTAGGGATGAACAAAGTGATGAGTAAATGTGCCTTTGTTGGTGCCGGTATCCCAACGGCTCCTTTTTCGTATTATTTTTCAACACAATCTATACAATCAATACAGCAAGACGTGATACAACATTTTTCTTTTCCTGTTGTCGTTAAATCAGCTGGTCAAGGATCTAGTATTGGTACGGTAATTGTTCGGCGAGCAGAAGATTTACGAGCTGCTTTAGAAGAAGCCTTTTCTTATAATGATTCTATTGTAGTTGAATCATTTATTGATGGAGATGAATTTACCGTAGCGGTTATGGGAAAGGTGATATTTCCTGTGATTCAAATTGTTTCTGAAACAGGGCGATATGATTATTATTCAAAATATACGCCAGGAATAGCAAAACATCTGTGTCCAGCACCTATTTCAGAAGAAAAAACAAAAGAAATGCAGGAATTAGCTTATCGGGTATTTCAAATTTGCCATGCACGTGGGGTGGCTCGGGTTGATATGATGATGGATCGCAAGGGACAACCTTTTGTATTAGAAATTAATACTGTGCCAGGTATGACTGAAACGAGTTTGGTGCCAGATGCGGCACGTGCTATGGGGGTATCTTTTGAAGACTTATGTGAACAAATTCTTCAAGAGGCTTCATTTGGTAAATTTTAAGTATATGGGATAAGACAATGAAATATACAGACGATAATAATAGATGGATGACTGAGTCAGATACATTCAATGAGTTTATGACAAGGGGAAAATATGATTCTTCCTTTGGTCATAAAAAAATAGAAACGCATACTTCTGTACCACGGCAAGGTCTTTCAACAAGGAGAATAAGAAAAAGAAAACCCTTAGTTAAGCGGAAGGTATGGCTTGTAATTGCTGTTTTTTTGATAGGATGGTGTTTGTTGCGATTGGCTCCTATTCCTTTTGGTACAGTTGAAGTGCATGGCAATGAAACGATGAAACAAAGTGATGTGTATCGTGCGGCGGGAGTGGGTAAACCTATTAATGTAGTACAATTATCGCCAAATCAAATGGAAAACAGATTACATGAGGATTTGCGTATTGGGAAGGTAACGGTTACGCGCAAATTTCCCTTTACGATTGCGATACAGCTTACCGAGCGAAAACCGATTGCCCTTGTTATGACGATGTTTGGATTTGCTTATATAGATGATACGGGCATGATTATTCAAACTGCATCACAAATCAAAGGGGTGTCGGCACCAATTATTACGGGAAAAAAAGTGGGTGCCGTATTATTAGGAGATACGTTAGATGATGCAACTATACAGGGTGTATTGCAATATATAAAGATATTACCAGTAGCTGTGCAAGAAAAAATTACGGAAGTAAACATGGCGGATACAGCGGATATTGTTGTATATACGAGTGATAGTATCGCAATTCATCTGGGCAAGGCTGATCATCCACGCGAACGGGCAGATATTACGATGGATTTATTGCGACAAGTGGAACAACAGCAATTGCATGTGCAATATATTGATACAGATATTCGTGCTCCTTTAATAAAACGGTAAAGGACAGAAGAATAGTGTTTTATTTGAATTAATTATAGAAAAATTTTTCAAGATAGTGTACAATAAAAAAGAATATAATCTGCGCAGAATGGGTGCGGTCTTGAAGGAGGAAATTTGAACATGGCAGAATTTGCAAATATAAAAGTAATTGGTGTCGGTGGAGGCGGTAATAATGCCGTTAATAGAATGATTGAAAGTGGGTTGCAAGGGGTTCAATTTATTTCCGTAAATACGGAAGATCAAGTGCTGGAAGTATCTCGTGCGGATGTAAAAATTCAAATTGGTGAAAAATTAACCCGCGGACTAGGAGCTGGAGCCAATCCGCAAGTAGGTGAACAGGCAGCATTAGAAAGTAAAGAAGAAATTATGAAGGCGTTGCAAGGTGCTGATATGGTTTTTGTTACTGCTGGTATGGGCGGTGGTACTGGTACGGGTGCAGCTCCTATTGTGGCAGAATGTGCTAAAGAAATGGGTGCTTTAACTGTAGCTGTCGTAACAAAGCCGTTTGCTTTTGAGGGAAAAAGAAGAAAAGAACAGGCTGAAAAAGGGGCTGCTTATTTAAAAGAAAAAGTAGATACAATTATTACGATTCCTAATGATAAGTTGCTGCAGATTATTGATAAAAAAACGCCGTTGAAAGAAGCGTTTTTAGTAGCTGATGATGTATTGCGTCAAGGGGTACAGGGAATTTCTGATTTAATTACGACTACGGGGCTGATTAACTTAGATTTTGCTGATGTAAAAACGATTATGTCTGATCAAGGTGAAGCAATTATGGGTATCGGCATTGCATCGGGAGAAAATAGAGCCATTGATGCTGTTGATAGTGCTATTCATAGTGCTTTATTAGAAACAAGTATTGATGGTGCTCAGAGTATTTTAATTAATGTAACAGGGGGACAAGATATTAGCTTATATGAAGTTAATGAAGCGGCTGAAAAAGTTGCTGAAGCGGTGGATCCGGATGCTAATATTATTTTTGGTTCAGTTATTGATCCCGATATGGAAGACTCCATTCGTATTACTGTTGTTGCAACAGGATTTGGAAAAGAGCCTACTTCGATTCCTAGTTTTGGACAAAATAGCACAAGTAATATTGATTCCAAAAATTCAGCGGGTGTGGAAATTCCAGCTTGGATGAGATAAATAAAAAGCGGATCCCGATAGGATCTGCTTTTTTTGTGATATAGGAGGGACAATTCATGAGATGTCCATTTTGCAAAAGTGCAGAGACAAAAGTTACTGATTCTCGTGCTACTGATGAAGGTAGTGCAATTCGTCGGCGCCGTGAATGCCAAGTGTGTCGCCGGCGGTTTACTACCTATGAAATGGTGGAAGAAGTGCCATTAGTTGTAATAAAACGAACGGGTGATCGAGAGTTATTTGATCGGAATAAAATTATTAATGGACTATTACGTGCATGTAATAAAAGACGCGTTACGAGACAACAAATAGAAGATATTGTGAATAGGGTGGAACGGACTATTCGCAATTTGTTGTTACAGGAAATTAGTAGCGAGAAAATAGGCGAAATCGTGTTGAATGAATTGAAGACAGTAGATGAAGTAGCTTATATTCGTTTTGCTTCTGTATATAGACAGTTTGCGGATTTGGATAGTTTTATGGCAGAATTGAAGCATTTAATGGGGAGTAAGGAAGATAACTCATAAATAGTGGAGCGTAAAATGGGGCAATATATTGATGAATTTTTAAAATATACTTTATCGCAGTTGCGTATTGCCGTGATAGGGGATGTTATGCTCGATAAGTATGTATTTGGTAAAGTGCAACGCATTTCCCCTGAAGCACCAGTACCCGTGAATAAGGTTGAATACACGAAAGCTGTTTTGGGTGGGGCTGCAAATGTAGCAGCTAATTTGGCTTTTTTACATTGTCAGGTTGCTTTGGCGGGAACGATAGGCGATGATGAAAATGCATGTATTTTTAGTGAAATAGTTAAGCATGCTAATATCGAAAGTTCAGGGGTGCTTGTACGGAAACACTGTATGATGACAACCAAAATGCGTGTTTTGGGGGCACAACAACAGATGCTGAGGTTGGATTTCGAAGCTTATACGGATAGTACAGCTGAAGAAGAAAAATATTTTATATCTTGGTTGCAAGCACATATACAGGCAGGATTAGATGGACTTATTATTTCTGATTATCAAAAGGGTGTATTGACACCGAACCTGACTCAAACATTAATTCATATGGCAAAAAAAGCGGGTATACTAGTATTGGTTGATCCTAAAGGTGTGGATTGGCTAAAATATGTGGGTGCTGATTTTATTACTCCCAATATTAAAGAAGTGGCGCAATGTTTGGGGAATGACATAGAAAATACCAATGAAGATGTTGTGCAAGCGGGGATGAATATACATGAGCAATATCGGGTGAAGCATGTCCTGGTTACGCGTTCGGAAAAGGGGTTAACCTTGATTCGTGACGACGGAAAGGTGTGGAATAATGCAGCGACCGCACAAGAAGTATTTGATGTGTCTGGTGCTGGTGATACGGTAGCAGCGGTGTTTATGGCCGCTATGGTGGGACATTTATCAATTCAAGCGGGTTTGCTTTTATCCAATGTTGCTGCAGGGATAGCTGTATCTAAAGTGGGAACATATCCTATTCATCAAGAAGATTTATTGCAATGGTGGCAACAGCATTTTGCACGTAAGAATCAAAATAATCACATGTCATCTTGGCAAGAAGTAGCGGAAAAAATAAAGAACTGGCAACGTGCAGGTGAAACGGTAGTTTTTACTAATGGTTGTTTTGATTTAGTTCATCGCGGACATATTGTATATTTACAAGAAGCTGCATTGTTGGGAGACCATTTAGTAATCGGTGTGAATTCAGATGCGTCGGTGCGGCGGCTAAAGGGAAAAACAAGACCCTTTATAAAGGAAGAAGATCGGCTTTTATTATTACGTTCGTTACGGTGTGTCGATGAAGCGGTACTGTTTACGGAAGATACGCCAGAAAAGGTATTGTCGGTATTAAAACCAGATATATTGGTAAAAGGTGGAGATTATCAACGCGATGAAGTGGTAGGCAAAGAATTTGTTAAATCGGTTGAAATTATGCCGTTTTCTCCAGGATATTCAACAACGGCATTGGTTCAAAAAATTTACGCTGTACAAAAAAAAGAAAGACAAGAAAGACAAGAAAAACAAGAAAAACAAGAAAAACAAGAAAAACAAGAAAAACAAGAATAGGGATAGATAAAAAGAAACAATATGTTATATGGATTGTTTCTTTTTTATCATAGTGTCTATGGAGATAAAAATTAAAAAAGGAGTAAAATATGCGAAAGGCTGCGTTTTTTGATCGGGACGGTGTATTAAATATTGATTCAGGATACGTCGGGACAACGGAGCAATTTTGCTGGCTTCCAGGAGCTAAAGAAACATTGCAAAGGCTAACTTTATTAGGGTATACTAATATTGTGGTAACGAATCAGAGTGGCGTTGCTCGAGGATATTATACTGAAGAGGCTGTACGGCAATTGCATCGTTGGATGTGTAGCGAGGTAGCACGAGCAGGAGGCAACATTGCAGCAGTATATTATTGTCCTTATTTAGAGGGAGCCTTGATACCTGCTTATAATAAGAAAAGTGATTGGCGTAAACCTGAACCAGGCATGGTATTACAAGCATGTAAAGATTATGATATTGATAAAACAAGATCTTTTCTTATTGGTGATAGTGTACGTGATATACAGTGTGGTCAACGGGCTGGTGTGGAGTCTTATCTATTTATGGGGGACAATTTATATGAATTTGTAAATAGAATTTTGGCAGAAAGGAAGAAACGTGGAATCATATAAGAATATATTGATTATTCGCATGAGTTCGTTAGGAGATATTATTCATACTTTACCGACTTTATATGCAATACGAAATAATTGGCCACAAGCACGCATTGTTTGGGCTGTGCATAAACAATTTCGCGATATTTTACCAGGAAAACCTTATATTGATGAAGTTGTATATATTGATGAACGGCAGTTTATAAATCCTTTATATTGGTGGAACCTGCATAAACAATTACGGGCTTATGATTTTGATCTTTCCTTAGATTTACAAGGATGGGCTAAAAGTGGTGGCGTTGCTTTGTGTAGTGGCGCAAAACGAAGAGTAGGGTTTTGGGAATTACAAGAAGGGAGTGCTGCGATTAGTACCCCGTTGATTGGAAAATATCAACATGGAAATTTGATTGAACGTTATTTGGATACAGTGCGTGTGTTGGGGGGGAAGGTGAATACGGTGGCATTCCCTTTGCCTGATTTTGCAAAAGAAAAGAAAACTATGACATACCGTTTGCAAAAAGATGGTTTACATAAACCATATGTTGTTATTGTGCCAGGAAGTCGTTGGGAGTTAAAAGAGTGGCCTGTTTTATATTGGCGGCAGTTTATACAGCGACTTATTTCGCAGCAAGTATCGGTGGTTTTATTAGGAAGTAAAGGCGATAAGAAAAAAGGAGATGTCTTACTAGAAGGTCTTCAGCATCCTTTTATTAAAAACTATATGGGGAAAACAACGATAAAAGAAATGATGGCGGTTATCCAGCAAGGGGCTTTATTTATTAGTGCTGATACAGGTCCATTGCATATTGCTAATGCACTAAAACGACCGTTAATTGCGTTATTTGGTACTACTTGTGCAGAACGAAGTGCACCCTATTATGGAACTGATAATGCACATATTCATACTATTATATCACCGACATCTAGAGCTACCGTTTGGCATCCTAAAATAAAAGATGCACAGTGTATGGCACAAATTACAGTAGATCAGGTATGGCATATGTATAAGCAATGTTGTATGGAAAATGGAATAGCATAATACTTTATATTTTCGTTAGGATAGAGTATACTAAATGTAGTATTATATGCGTGGGAGGGTATTGATATGAAAAGGATATTGTTAGCGGGTACAGTAGTAATAGGACTCATGGGTAGTACAATGGGGTTATATTCTGTAAATGCAGCTACCCCGGGTACGTTAAAAGTAAATGTAAATTATGGATTACAGCAAAAAGAGGGATCCCGTCCAGCAAATAATCATTTTGCAGGTGGCGATGTTATCTATACGGTGACACCTAAATGGAATGTACAGTATAGTCATCATTATGCCCGTGGAAATACGGGAAATCATATTCAAGAACAATATGTAACTGGCGGATATCATTTGACGGATAATCTTACTGCCTATGCTGGTGGGGCGTATATTCAAACGGAAGTTGATGGGACTTATCGGAGTGCTTCGGGATACCAATTTGGGGTACGGGGAGAAATGGACTTACCTTATCGATTCAAAGGATATGCTAATATTGGCTTAGGAAATCGAACCCAATCGTATGTAGTTGGTGTGGGATATCCCGTATTACCTGGTATTGATGCACATGTTCAATATCGTAATAGCAAGGTGGATGCGGCAGGATATAAGGATACGGTCAAAGGAGTACAAGTAGGGGTAGGATATAGCTTTTAATACATAGGAAGAATAAGAGGATCCGCTTCCAAGGAAACGGGTCCTTTATTTGTATCATTTGATATAAATTGGCTTGGTTAGGTTATGGAAGAGAGGAATTTAAAAAATATATAATGGAACGAATTTATTTGGATTATGCGGCGGCAACGCCTTTAGATAAACAGGTATTAGAGGATATGCTTCCTTATTTAACCGCACAATATGGAAATCCATCGAGTCTGCATTATTTTGGACAGCAAGCACGTGCAGCTGTTCAACGGTCAAGAGAAATTGTTGCAAAGGCTTTAGCTGTAAAAAATCAGGATATTGTTTTCACGGCAGGGGGAACAGAAGCTGATAATTTAGCTATTTTAGGATATTTGCGTGCTAATTTTCCTAAAGGTGGTCATATTATAACCACGGCTATTGAACATCATGCAGTGTTACGTACCTTTGAGTGGTTAGCTACACAAGGTTATGAAGTTACGTTTTTGCCAGTTCAGGCGGATGGACGCGTAGACATACAGACAGTTAGAGCGGCTTGTCAGAAAAATACAGTACTTATTTCGGTTATGGCCGTAAATAACGAAACTGGCATGATTCAGCCGATAAAACAAATTGGCATGTTAGCACATGAATTGGGCATTGCTTTTCACGTAGATGCCGTACAAGCATTTGGATATATCAATATACAGCCAAAGCGTATGCATATTGATTTGTTGACGATTTGTGGACACAAAATATATGGACCTAAGGGTATAGGTGTGTTGTATATTCGACCAGGCATACAGGTACATGCTAATTCCTTTGGTGGACCACAAGAACATCGCTTGCATGCGGGAACAGAAAATGTACCGGCAATTGTTGGTCTTGGCTCGGCTGTTAAGTTGGTAGAAGCCCATCGTCAAGAATGGGCTGAACACGTATTTCGGTTAAAAAAACGTATTTTCCAAGAATTTATTGTATCTACCAAGAATGTACGTTATAATGGAACTTTAGAGAATAGTGCACCCCATATTATGAATTTTAGTATGGCTGAATGTGATAGTGCCGTTTTATTGATTCGTCTGGATCGAGCAGGGATTGCTGTATCGGCTGGGTCTGCGTGTGAAGCGGGAGCAGCTCAAGCTTCACATGTATTACAAGCGATGGGGATATCTTCAAAGTGGTTAAAGGGAAGTTTGCGTATTTCGCTGGGAAAAGAAACAACGGAGACGGAAGTGGATCGCTTTATTGCGGTTATGAAAGATATCGCCGCGGTTTTTGATAAAGGAGCAAGGATATGAAACAATGTGTAGCAGTAGCAATGAGTGGTGGGGTGGATAGCTCTGTTACGGCTGGCTTACTAAAGAAACAAGGTTTTGATGTGATTGGGATTACTTTACGGTTATGGGAAGAAGAGAATACTTGTGTTGTAACCGATAATATTCATGCGTGCTGTTCTCTCGCATCTGTAGATGATGCGAAAGAAGTGGCTGATGTATTGGGAATTCCTCATTATACTTTAGATTTTCGACAGGTTTTCTCACAAGATGTTATTTCTTATTTTGTAGAAGCGTATACGCAGGGGAAAACGCCGAATCCATGTATTGCTTGTAATAAGTGGATTAAATTTGGTTTGTTGTGGGAACAAGCAAAGCAATTTGGTGCGGATTTTTTAGCTACGGGGCATTATGCACGCATTGTTTACGATAAGGATAGACAAGTATATTCGTTGCTACGAGGAGCGGATCGCAAAAAAGATCAATCGTATGTTTTATATCAGTTGACTCAAGAAGTATTGCCTCATTTGTTGTTTCCTATGGCGGACTTTGCGAAGGCAGATACGCGGGCGTTGGCAGCAGAATGGAAATTACCTGTATTCAATAAACCGGAGAGTCAAGATATTTGTTTTATTCCAGATAATGATTATAAATCTTTTTTACGTAAACGTGTTCCTGCCTGTTTTCAGCCAGGTGATTTTGTGGACACGACGGGAAAAGTCATAGGTAGACATCAAGGCATTCCTTGTTATACGATAGGACAAAGACGAGGCTTACAGTTAGGGGGACCGGGAGGCCCTTATTATGTTATTGCTTTAAATGTAGCTCATAATCAGGTTATTGTTGGTTCTGAAAAAGAATTGTTTACGACACATGTTCCTATTTACGAGGTTTCGTGGGTAGAAGAAATTCCAACGAAACCCTTTGTTGCATTAGGGAAAATTCGATATGCTGCAAAGGAAGCGTTGTGTCAAGTATATCCGTCAACAGAAGGAATGACATACGTTGAATTTCAGCAACCGCAACGGGCAGTTACATCTGGTCAGGCCTTAGTATTGTATGATGTCCAAACGGGAGAGCGTGTATTGGGTGGCGGTATTATTAAATAAAAGGAGTAATAACGGTGACGACGAAATATATTCGTAATTTTTCTATTATTGCACATATTGATCATGGTAAATCAACATTGGCAGATCGCTTATTAGAACGAACAGGAACGGTATCACAACGCGAAATGGAAGCACAGCTATTAGATACGATGGATTTAGAGCGTGAACGAGGTATAACAATTAAAGCACAGTCAGCACGGCTGATATATGATGCGAAAGATGGACAACAGTATTGCTTGAATTTAATTGATACGCCTGGGCATGTTGATTTTAACTATGAAGTATCGCGTAGTTTGGCTGCGTGTGAAGGTGCTTTATTGATTGTCGATGCGACACAAGGGGTAGAGGCACAAACACTAGCCAATGTGTATTTAGCATTAGAACATGATTTAGAAATTATTCCTGTCATAAATAAAATTGACCTACCTAGTGCTGATCCAGAACGGGTACGACATGAAATAGAAGATGTTATTGGTTTGGATGCTTCTGAGGCTATTCTTGTGAGTGCTAAAACCGGAGAAGGTATCGATGAGGTGCTAGAGGCGATTGTAACGCATATTCCAGCACCACCTGAAGCGAGTGATAAACCATTGAGAGCATTAATTTTTGACTCCCATTTTGATTCTTACAAGGGAGCTATTGCCAATGTGCGTGTTATGGAAGGGAGTATCCGACCGGGTCAAAAAATTCGTATGATGGCAACGAATAAAACTTTTGAAGTCATTGAAACGGGCGTATTTTTACCACAAATGCATACAGTTTCTTCACTGGAATGTGGGAGTGTAGGATATTTTGCTGCGAGCATGAAAAATGTTCGTGACTGCCGTGTAGGGGATACGGTTACGTTAGTTGATAAACCGGCGGCTGAACCGCTTCCAGGATATCGTAAAGCTGTACCGATGGTGTATTGTGGCTTATATCCTATTGAAACGAATGAATACGATGCGCTACGGGATGCTTTGGAAAAGTTACATCTCAATGATGCGGCTTTGTTATTTGAACCGGAAACATCTACGGCTTTAGGGTTTGGTTTTAGATGTGGTTTTTTGGGTTTGTTGCATATGGATGTTATTCGTGAGCGGTTAGAGCGAGAATATGGATTGACGCTAATCACTACGGCACCATCGGTTATTTATCATGTATATTGTACTGATGGGACGATGGTTCCTGTCGATAATCCTTCGCTTATGCCGGATATGACAAAGGTAGATCATGTGGAAGAGCCGTTGGTAAAAACAACCATTATTATTCCTAAAGAAATGGTCGGAACAGTAATGGAAATTTCACAACATCGTCGTGGTCAGTATATTACCATGGATTATTTAGATGATACTCGTGTTTCCTTAGTATATGACTTGCCTTTATGTGAAATTTTATATGATTATTTTGACACATTAAAATCAGCTACGAGAGGGTATGCTTCGTTAGATTATGCGTTACATGGGTATCAAGAATCACCGATGGTGAAGATGGACGTTCTTTTAAATGGCGAAGTAGTGGATGCATTAAGTGTTATTGTTCATCGTGATTTTGCGGCTCGGCGTGGGCGTGCATTAGTTGAAAAATTGCGAAGTCTTATACCGCGGCAACTGTTTCAAATTCCTGTACAAGCAGCTATTGGTAATAAGATTATCGCCCGTGAAAATGTGGCTGCACTGCGAAAGGATGTCTTGGCTAAATGTTATGGCGGAGATATAACACGTAAACGTAAGCTTTTAGAAAAGCAAAAGGAAGGCAAAAAACGGATGAAACAGTTTGGGACGGTAGAAATTCCGCAAGAAGCCTTTATGGCGGTATTAAAGGTTGATGAATCGTGATTGGGGTGTATGTTCACATTCCATTTTGTATTAGCAAGTGTGCCTATTGCGATTTTCCCTCGTATAGTGGCTGTGAATCACTGTACGAGGAATATATTCAGGCCGTATGTCGAGAAATCGAAACATATCAGGGGGAACGGCACGCTGATACAATTTATTTTGGCGGGGGAACACCATCTCTTTTGCCAGTGGCTCTATTAGAAAAAGTACTGGTTTGTTTACGGCACCAATTTATTGTGTCCGAAGATGCGGAAATTACAGTAGAAGCTAATCCCGATAGTCTTACGTTTGATATGTGTCGTCAGTTAGCGACAATCGGTGTCAATCGCCTTTCTGTGGGGGTACAATCTTTTCAAGATGATGTATTACGATATTTAGGTCGCCCTCATACAGGGAAGATGGCATATCAACTGCTTGAAGGGATTCCTAAAACGGGGATTACGAATATTTCTTTAGATTTGATGTATGGGCTACCTGAACAAACCGTGGAAATGTTTCAACAAGACATCGAGATGATTCCCACTATTCCCGTGACTCATGCGTCTATTTACAGCCTTATTGTAGAAGAACATACCTTATTATACCGGCAAGTGCAACAAGGTAGTATATTGTTGCCAATGGAAGAGACGGTAGAGCAAATGAAAACTATCTTATTTTCTAAAATGGCCGAATGGGGATTTTATCATTATGAAATCTCGTCTTATGCTAAAGAAAACTATGAATCTATTCACAATAGTAAGTATTGGAAATATCTTCCTTATATTGGCTTTGGTGCAGCGGCACATTCTTTTGATGGAAGGCGGCGCTGGGAAAATGTACGCAGTATAGCACAATATATTCGCTATAGTAATCAAGATAAATGTATTTTTCATCAATTTGAGGTTTCTCCTCAACAGGGGATGGAAGATTTTTGTTATTTAGCTTTGCGTATGCGGCGGGGGATATCTTATCAAGCGTTTTATAAGCAGTTTCAGACGAATATAGAAGATGAATTTGGGAAGGAAATAGAGCGTTTATGTACGCAAGGATTATTGGAGAAAACACAAGATGGTGTTTGTCTTAGCGATTTGGGGTTGGCCTATGGAAATTATGTGTTTAGTCAATTTATCCGTGTATCCTCATAAGTTTAGAAGGTATAGCGTATTATCTTGACAATATATTTATGTATTACGTATACTAAAGAAGATACGTGTTTGTGGTTGAAAGTCGATGCCAGTCGCAGGCAAAGCGATCCACGTAAGGAATTTTAGAAAATTCTGATCATAGTGCGGCCTAGAAGTAAGTCCTGCCGTATAAAACGAGAGAGTGAGTAGTGGGGGATGAACATCTAAGAGCGAAAGTTCCAGCAGGCGAGTGTGGGGGTAAAGACCAGGTCAAGCGTATTGGAAAAAGCTGTGTTTCGACATAGCTTTTTTTTTGCTTTAAATTTGACGTTTTATATTACGTATAGTAAAATAAAAAAGTGTTTATTTACTTGCAGGGGGATATTTATGAAAATAGATATCAAGTTATTAAATGCAGAAATACAACAAAATCCATTTGATTCTTTTATGCATTTTCAAGTGATAGAAGCAGAAGATGATAAGTTGGTTCTGACATTTCACAATAAAGGGGTAACTTGGAATAATCCTAATCAAACTATGTATGGTGGCGTTTTGTATGCAATGGCTGATTCGGCGATGGCATTAGCTTGTAAGGCTTGCGGTAAAGTTGTAGTGACGTTAGATTTGGCAATGAATTATTTGTCGCCAGCATTACCAGATACAATTATTTATGCACATGTCCATTTAATTCATCAAGGTAGAACGACTGTCGTAGGTCTTTGTGATTTTTATGATAATAACAAACGGTATTTAGCACATGGACGTGGTACTTTTTTTGTTATGTCTACGACGGCAAATGGGTGAAGGTATGAATATAGAAGAAAAGAGAGAGCAAGAAAAAAAGATTTGGGAATATATTACACATGAAATAATCAATAAGGCCCCTTATTATAAGCAGTTACCATTTGTTTTTAAACGTTTATCGCGAGGGTTAGCTATTTTAGAATTTCGTATTGTACCCAAATTTGTTAATACGCAGGGAATTGCATCAGGTGGCATTTTGGCATCTTTTTGTGATAGCGTGATGGGGATGGCTTGTCGAACATTAGGGCATCATGTGACAACGCTTGAAATTAATATGAATTATATTCGTCCTATTTCTGTGGAAAGTCGAATATTAGGGGTTGGTAAGGTACTCCGTGAAGGAACACGGACGGTTGTTGTAGAATGTGAGTTTTTTAATGAACGAACAGAGTTAGTGGTAAAGGGACGTGCGTCCTTTTATATATTACAAAAAGACAAAAAAGGGAATTAAAGGAAGGTTGGTAAAATGATAAATTTTTCGTATACGGAAGAACAACAAGATATAATTCGTACGGTGCGTGCACTGGTGGAAAAGGAAATAGCTCCCTATGCGGCAGAAATGGATGAAACGGAAAAACTTCATGACGGCCTTTTAGAAAAATTAGCAGCACAAGGGTTGCTAGGTGTAGTTATTCCTGAAGAGTATGGCGGAATTGGATTAGATACGGTTACTATTGCTGCACTGTATGAAGAATTAGGTAAGGGATGTGCTGGTGTTGCTACGACTGTAGCAGCTAATGCTTTGGCATCGTATCCGGTTATTATTGCAGGGACAGCGGAACAAAAGAAACAATATTTTGATGTGATTAATGGTGAACGGTTAGCGGCTTTTGCCTTGACGGAACCGGGAACAGGATCAGATGCAGGTTCTGTATCTACGCGGGCAATAAAGACAGATGATGGCAGTGGCTATGTTTTAAATGGAACGAAGTGTTTTATTACCAATGGTGCTTTGGCAGAAATGTTTGTCGTGTTTGCTAATACGCGTAAAACTGGTGGCATACGTGGTTTGACAGCGTTTATTGTACGTAAGGGTACACCTGGATTTATGATTGGCAAAGCAGAAAATAAAATGGGGATTCGCGCTTCTAATACGACCGAATTAATTTTTCAAGATTGCTTTATTCCCGTAGAACAGCGTTTGGGAAGAGAAGGACAGGGGTTTAGAATTGCTATGAACACATTAGATGCAGCACGTCCTTTAGTCGGTGCTGTATCCGTCGGTATTGCTGAGGCAGCATTTAAAGCGTGTAGTGAATATGCTAAGGTGCGGGTACAATTTGGTAAACCTATTGCATCTTTTGAAATGGTACAGCAGATGATAGCGGATATGGCGATTGAAGTAGAGGCGGCACGTATGATGGTGCAAAAAGCATGCTGGATGCGTGATCAAGGTGTTGATTTCAGTCGACAGGCAGCTATGGCAAAATGCTATGCATCGGATGTAGCTATGCGTGTTACTACTAATGCTGTACAAGTTATGGGTGGATATGGATATATGAAAGATTATCCTGTTGAAAAATACATGCGTGATGCTAAAATTATGCAAATTTATGAAGGCACTAACCAAATTCAGCGAATGGTTATTGCTAATAAGACATTATATTGATATAATAACTACAATATGGTTAATATAGTGATGATAAAGAGGGTATAAGATATTTTCGCGATACAGGAAAAGCGTTCATTGATTGAGAAACGTTACGTTGAAATCTTATACGTTCACTTTTGAGCTTTTTGTTGAATAGAGTAGGCAAAACGGGAGCTCCCGTTATTGAGCACCTGAGAATTTGTTAGGGTGGTACCGCAGAATAGATTTCTGCCCCTTAGGGGGTAGAAATCTTTTTTTTAGGAGGTAGGAATATGCAGACAAATATGGAAAACCTCAAGGCAGAGGTAAAAAAACAACTAGCAGCATGTAAAAAAATACAGGATGTACAAGACATACGGGTGAAGTATTTAGGTAAAAAAGGGGAAATTACGGGATTGATGAAAAACATGAAAAATTTGTCCCCCGAAGAACGCCCTGCCTTTGGACAGTTAGTTAATGCGACACGTACTGAAGTGGAACAATGGATTGAAGCACGTCGTGAAGAAGTAAAGGCACAAGAATTAGCTAAACGCTTGCAAGCGGAAACGATAGATATTACCTTACCTGGAAGAATTTCCGCAATAGGACATGAACATCCTTTGCATATTACGCGGAAAAAGATGGAACAGGCTTTTTTGCGAATGGGATTTTCCTTAGTAGAAGGACCAGAAATAGAAACAGATTATTATAATTTTCAATGTTTGAATTTTCCTGATGATCATCCGGCAAGAGATATGCAAGATTCGATGTATATTACTGATTCTATTTTGTTGCGTACGCACACATCGCCTATGCAAGCACGTGTATTACAGCAGCACGCAGCGAATGAAGCGGTGAAAGTTATTGTACCTGGAAAGGTATACCGCTGGGATTATGATGCTACCCATTCACCAGTTTTTCAACAAATGGAAGGACTTATTGTAGATAAGCACATCCGTTTTTCTGATTTAAAAGGTATGTTAGAAGATTTTTTACGTGAAATCTTTGGCGCATCAACGAAAGTTCGTTTTCGTGCGAGTTATTTTCCCTTTACGGAACCTAGTGCAGAAGTGGATATTTCTTGTGTCATGTGTGGTGGTTCGGGCTGCCGCGTATGCTCGCATACAGGGTGGTTAGAAATTTTAGGTTGTGGTATGGTTCATCCTAATGTTTTACGACTGAATGGGTATGATCCGACCGTTGTCAATGGATTTGCCTTTGGTATGGGTGTAGAACGCATTGCGATGCTTACATATGGTATTGATGATTTACGGCTGTTTTATGAAAATGACATGCGTTTTTTGGCACAGTTTTAAGGTAGGGAGGAAGTCATATGAAAAGTTCATTACAATGGATGAAAGAATATGTAAATATAGATTATATTACAGATCCGCAACAATTTGCAGATACGTTGACGATTGCTGGCATTCCTGTGGAACAGGTAGAATATTGGGGGCAAGATATTAGTAAAGTATATAGTGGAAAAATCAATACGATTGAAAAACATCCTGATGCGGATAAATTATTGATTTGCCAAGTTGATATGGGAAAGGAAACCCTACAAATTGTAACAGGGGCACATAATATTCAAGAAGGCGATATTGTTCCTGTTGCTGTGCATGGAGCACATTTACCTGGGGGTGTAAAGATTAAAAAATCAAAATTGAGGGGAATATTATCGCAAGGGATGTTTTGTTCGGCGAAAGAATTTGGTTTTGATGATACGGTATTGTTGCCCGAAGAACGTGAAGGTATTTGGATTTTACCGGCGGATACACCCGTAGGAGAAGATTTGGTAACGTATTTGGGTATTGCCGATACTGTTTATGAATATGAATTAACACCCAATCGGGCCGATTGTTTTTCCATGGTGGGATTAAGCAGAGAATTTGCTGTTTTGGGTAAAGCACAAGCAACGTATCCTAATATCACGTTAACTGAATCGGCAGACCCGGTTGATTCTTATTTGACTGTATCTGTGCAAGATGCGGATCTATGTTCCCGTTATGCGGCACGTGTTCTTACGCATGTTAAGATTGGTACATCGCCGTTATGGTTACAAATGCGATTGCGTAAATCAGGGGTACGTCCGATTAATAATATAGTTGACGTAACGAATTATGTCATGTTGGAATTAGGTATCCCTTTGCATGCGTATGATTATGATAAAATAAAAGATCATCATCTTGTGGTACGTCGTGCTGCTGAAGGGGAAGAGATTCAGACCTTAGATGAAACAAAACGCATTTTACATAAAGATATGTTAGTTATTGGAGATACGGAAAAAGCCGCCTGTGTAGCTGGAATTATGGGTGGTTTGGCTACGGAAGTTACGGCAGAAACGAAAACCGTAATTTTGGAATGTGCCTCTTTTAAGGGATCTAATATTCGGCATACTGGACGTACTTTGGGATTGCGTTCGGAAGCATCTGCACGTTTTGAACGGGGACTTGATGCGGAAGGATGTATTGCTTCGTTAAATCGTTGCGTTCAATTATTACAACAAATAGCGGTTTGTGAAACGGCAGCTGGTATTGTTGATGTTTATCCACATAAACAAGAAGTAAGACATATTACTTGTTCCGCTACACAGATTAACGAGTTTTTAGGTACGGATATTGCCGAAGAACAAATGATTTCTATTTTGCAAACATTGCATTTTATTGTCCAAAAAGAAGGTAACGTGTTGAACGTTACGGTTCCTTCTTATCGTGGTGATTGTACTGAAATGCCTGATATTGCAGAAGAAGTAGCTCGTATTTATGGCTATGAAAATATTCCATCGACTCGTCCATGGAGTCATATTACGGAAGGAACGGAAACACGTTCACATCAGTTGCGAGAAAAATTTTCTGATGTATTAAGTCGTTATGGACTAAGTGAAACAGTAACTTTTAGCTTTATGAATACTCCGTCTTTGGAAAAATTATTATTTCAGAAAGACGATAAAGTATATCAAGCTGTTCCTATTTTAAATCCGATTACAGAAGAATATCCTTACATGCGGACTACCTTATTACCTTCTTTGATGGATGTTTTAGCGAGAAATCAAGCGGTTAAAAATCCTACGGTTGCTATTTATGAAATAGGGGCAGTATACATACCGAAAGCATTGCCTTTGGTAGAACAACCGGAAGAACATCAGCAAGTGATGGGACTTTTATATGGAAAACGAATAGGCCAAGTTTGGAACGATGTGGCACAAGAATATGATTTTTATGATGTAAAAGGAATTGTTGAGTATGTTCTGCATACCTTTGGCATTCAAGCAACGTTACGACGCTCTACATTTGCCCCGTTGCATCCGGGAAAAGCAGCGGAATATGTGATAGATGATCACGTTTTATGCCGTTTTGGAGAGCTGCATCCACAAGGGGTGGATCAATATGATGTGGACGGTCCTGTTTATATGTTTGAATTTGATATCGACACGTTGTTGCCATATGTTCAATTTTTACCGAATTATCAAAAGATAGATAAATTCCCTGCTATGAGTAGAGATTTAGCTTTTCTTGTTCCTGAAATGGTTTCGCATCAACAAATTATGGATATTATCCAAAAAGAAGGCGGCTCTTATTTAGAATCAGTTACTTTATTTGATTCTTATCAAGGGGAACAAGTACCTAAAGGGTATAAAAGTTTGGCATATGCATTAGTATTTAGATCAAGTGAAGGAACACTTACGGAAACGGATATTCAAGGCGATTTAGACCGCATTATACAAACGTTGAAAGAACAATTCGCTTGTGAATTAAGATAATACAGACCACAATAAAAACCGCTATGATCATGTAGGTCATAGCGGTTTTTGTGTTTTTGTGTAAACGTTTTCCGTCAGGCGGTTGGTTTTTTCTTGTGGAACCGGTCCGGCGGATTCGGCGTTAGGTAGTTACAAGACAACATATTTAAAGGCAAAAATGATAGCTAAAATATACATTAAAGGGCTAATTTTTTTGTAGTGTCCGGTAGCTAAATTAATGATTACATAAGAAATAATACCGAAGGAAATGCCTTCAGAAATACTATAACAAAATGGCATGCTGATGATGGTAATGTATGCCGGAATTGATTCGCTGAAATCATTGAAGTCAATGCCGGTTACCGAGGTCAACATGAGGAACCCTACGATAACTAATGCCGGGGCGGTCGCAAAGGCAGGAATAGCCATAAAAATCGGTGCCAGAAACAGCGAAAGTGCAAAGAATATGGCTACAAATACAGCTGTTAAGCCGGTGCGTCCGCCTTCACTGACGCCGGTAGCACTTTCCACATAGGTGGTAGTGGTACTGGTACCTATTAAGGCACCTATGGAAGTGGCTACGGCATCGGACATTAAGGCCCCTTTAATACGGGGTAATTTTCCTTCTTTATCCAGCATATTGGCTTTGGAAGATACGCCGATTAATGTTCCCAAAGTGTCGAAGATGTCTACAAAAAGGAAGGCAAACACGACAACTGCAAAGTCCAAGGAGAAGAAGCGGGTAAAATCGAGTTTGCCCAGCAGAGGGGATAAACTGACGGGCGTAAAGGAGGCGATACCGGCGGAAAGATTGGGAATGACACTATACATATGAAGTTCGGGATTTGGTACATACCAGCCTATTAATTCACAAATGACTGCCAGAATCCAAGTAAAGAGAATACCCAAAAGAATATTGCCACGCACTTTTCGAACAATTAATGCCGCTGTTAATAAGATTCCGATCATGGCAATGAGGACGGTAATGCCAACGGTATGAAAGGAGCCGTTAAGTAAAGAATGTTTAAAGGAAAATAAAGATATTTTTGTGGCAGGATTGGCAACAATAATTTGTGCATTTAAGAGACCAATAAGGGCAATAAATAAACCAATCCCTGCAGAAACGGCTTTTTTTAAGGTTAGGGGAATTGCATTAAAAATAGCTTCACGAACATTGGTTAAGGATAAGACAATAAAAATAATCCCTTCTACGAAAACCGCTGCTAATGCCATTTCCCAAGTGTATCCCATTTGTAAAACTACCGTATAGGCAAAAAAAGCGTTTAGTCCCATACCGGGAGCCAAAGCAAAGGGATAATTGGCAAAGATGGCCATGCATAGCGTGCCTACCAAAGAGGCTAAGGCGGTAGCGGTTAGCACGGCACCTTTGTCCATACCGGTAATACTCATAATTGTCGGATTGACAGCCAGAATATATGCCATTGTCATAAAGGTCGTAATCCCAGCTAAGAGTTCCGTTTTCACGTTTGTTCCGTTTTCATGTAAATGGAATAAACGATTCAAAAAACCAGAATTGTTTGTCATAGTACACTCTCCTTTGAGAAAAATAATAATAATTGAATATGTGTATTATAGGATATTCTGTTGATTTGGACAATAGGTGAAGTAAATTTGCTTGTTGTTCGCTACGTTTTTTTTTAGGATATTCGTTTTTATCTATATATGAAAAGATAGACTATACTCGGTTTTTATGGTACATTGTAATGTGTTTTATATTATTTATAGGCTATATAGAGATAGACAAAAATAAAATTTATACAGTTGTGAAAGGTGTGTAACAATATAGGGAGAACAAACGATGACAAACAGCAAGGCATTTACTATGTGTGGTTACGGGCAGAATTAAATGTACCTTACCAAGCTGGAGCAGTTGGGTATATAAAATTTCAAGAATCGATTTAGATATATGTAAAGACGGTGTACTTAAAGCAAAGCGGCGTTTTAATTAAGCTGTATCTGTTTAAACTAGCTTCCTAAGCCGCCGTATTTATGTTGAGAAGGATGACTAACGGCAAAACGTAAGACGATGTATTACTGAAAACATGGGAGAAAAGAACTCTATAAAATGTCAATATCTAACAATTTATTAACAGATTGATATTGGATATGCAGAACAGATAATAACTCTCTTTGCCGTTCTAGAAAATAAAGATACGAGTAAGTCGATATTAACAAACGAAAGTAATTTTCATAGTGATAGATACGGAGGGTTTAAAATGATGGAAGCAGGTGATATAGGAAGAGGCAAAAAATTCTCATCTTTATCGGCGATCCTGGTTCGGGAAAAAGTAAGGTCATTCGAGATTTATTGAAGCAGACGGGTGGAAAATTTGTTAATTACGGTAGGGTTATAGAGAAAATAGGATATATGACTTGCATATTTATCAGAAATAATAGTAAAATATATAAATCTTAGCTTAAAAAACTATGGAGGTTGTACAGGATGAAAAAGGCTGTATGGTGGTTAGCAGTACTAACGGTGATGATGACCGGTACGGTGACGGCAAATGATTTATATACATATCGTTATGTTAATTCGGACGGTACGATTGTCAATATTACGGATGCGGGATATACGAAAGTGGGAGAAGTAGCGGTTGCAGGAAAAACGTATTGGGTGGCTTTTTCGTCGGTACCTAAGTCGCAGGATACGATTATCGGTAAAGTGGCAACGAATGCGCCGTTGCCTAAGCACGGTGGTTTTACGGTTACCAAGCGGATGCCTGATCCGGAGCAGCCGGGGGAGCAGATAACAGAAATGGAGGAAGAAATTCCTCGTTCTTTATATGGTTGGGAAAAATCCCCTCATATATGGGGAACCATAGACGGAACAGCGTTTTCTATACCGAAGACGCCGGGAACTATGGTATTGCTTAATAATGCCATTCATATAGAGCCTACCGACAGGGATACAAATGTGGATTTGGCGAAGATCTGTTTACAGAATGGTGAAACACATGGGAAGGTGTCCGCAGTGACGGAGCCGGCAGCGTGGTGGACCCATTATACGTCGGCACATATACAAAATGTGCGGGTAGTGGGAACCAAGCGGTTGTTATGGGAACGAGATGCGGCGGGGAAGTGGAAAACCGAAATGAAGCATACGATGTTTGAGAAAGAAACGCAGCTTCGTGTATGGACCATCGGTAACAATCGCACGGGGCGTGATAAGAGTGTAAACAGTATGTATTTCTTTTACGGACAAGAGGCCGGTCGATATTTCAGGTCGTCCGTTCTTGATGAAAGGATACAGCGGATTACGAATCCGAACGGCTTTCATGTAGCCAATGCCAAGACGGATATGTTCGGCGTGGGATTTCGTAAGACTAAACCTTTTTCACACGGGCTGTACGGAGAAGTGCTGGGGCAATATGCCGTATTTGACCGTCATATACATACGGTAAATGACGGCATATATGGCAGTCAAAAAGCGTCCGTACAGGGAGCGGATGTGGGACTGTCGGTGGAAGCGGGGCGGCATATAGAGGTCATGTCTCATGTATCTTTACAACCGGAAGTGCAGTATACGTATCATCTGTATGATCAACATGCGTATACGGACAGTTTGCAAAGGAAATTCGGGCGTATATATCGACATGAAGAAGACATCCGTGTCGGTTTGCAGGTAGCGTATAAGGGGATTTATGCGAAGGTGAACCGATATTTTTCGTGGTATAATCAGCATCGTTTGCCGGTGGCAACGGAATATGAAGTCGGGGTGGCACGACATTTTCATCAGAACGGCGAGTTGGGGGCGGCAGTTTCCTCTCGCACGCAGGTATTGTGGCGTTCAAGAAAGAGCGGCAAGACGTATAAAAAACGGCAACAGACCTATCGGTTTTGGGCACAATTTCACTTTTAAGCGGTGTGTCGATGGCATCTGTAAAGGAATGACAAGAAGGGGAGAAATCGCATGAAAAAAATGGTATATAGTGTTTTGGTCGCAGCCTGCTTATTAATGACCGAGGTTGCGGCGGCAAATGATTTAAATACATATCGGTATATCCATCCGGACGGAACAGTGCATGAATTGACGGATACGGATGATTATATGGAAGTGGGAAGAGAAACGATAGAAGGGAAAGACTATTGGGTAGCCGTCATGATTCGTCCTCGAGATGAGTACACGGATATATATAAGCTGAAAACTAATGTACCGATAACTAATGCGGGTCCTTTTATTTTGCGTAACCGTACGAAGAATCCGCAAGACGGTACGGACGTGACCGAATGGGAATGGCCGATTCCGCGCATGGCAAATGGGGGATGGGTGGGATCCTATGCTGTAACGTGGAATGTTCATGGGAAAACGTATAGAATTGGCGATACCAAGGGAAGATTTGCATTACTTAATAATGTCATACACATCCTACCGTCCGACACGGATAACGGTCTTGATTTGGCGAAAGCGGGCATTATGAGCTTGGAGCGGCGAAACGTGGCGGCAGCGGGAAAAGAGAAGAAATCATCGTGGTGGACAACGTATACGACAAATCGGATACATCGAAAATATTTCGGCACCGCTAAGATATCGAAATGGAAAGTCGATAAAGATGGGAAACGGCAAATAGAGGAAAGGTGGAAAAGGTTTTTTAAGAATTCCTATAGTCAGGTGTTAGGTGTCGGAAGGAATACAATCGGACAGGATGGGAGCATTAGCGGGATGTATTTCTTTTATGGGCAAGAAGAGACGCAATATATACGAAGAGCTATTACGGATGAAAATGGTACCTTTATTCGTAATGAAGCAGGGTTTCATGTAGCGAATGGAAGTACCAAGATGCTTGGCGGCGGTTTAAGCAAGACAACGTATTTTTCGCATGGACTGTATGTAGATGCGTTGTGTCAGTATGCGGTTTTCGGTAGAGATATACATACGGTGAATGACGGTGTATATCGTAGTCAAAAGGCTTCCGTACGGGCGGATGATATAGGGTTGTCCTTGGAAGTAGGGCGGAAGATTCAGATGCGGAATCATTGGTCGATGCAGCCGGAAGTACAGTATACATATCATCACTATGTACAGGATCCGTATACGGACAGTTTGCAAAGAAAAATTGCCCGGGCGGATATACGGGATCGAGAATTTAGAGTCGGTATGAAGGTCATGTATCGGGATATATATGTTAAGTTCAATAAGTATTTGAATTATACAGACGGTAAAAAGTTAGATACAGAAACGGCAATCGGGATAGATAGGGAAAGAAAAAATAACTACAGCATTCATTCTTCCGTGACGTATCGAACGGGGGTACAGCGAGAGGAAGAGCAGGTACGGCTGAATATTTCAGTGAAAAAATATTTATAAATCGGCAAGGCGCGTTTTCAAGGCGCCCGGTAAAGACGGCAGCTTCGCGGCGAAATGCGAAGTATGCCGTTTTTTTATGATCCGCACCGGTTGGTTGTAAAAACAACATCTTGTCGGCAGGGTATTAAAAAATACGAAGCTACAAAATTCAAAAAGCAGACTCGCTTTACCGTTAAGGTACGAGCGAACACATTTTCAATACAGGCGTTTCTCTTCCTTTAAGGGAGACAAAAGAATAAAAGCAACAAGAGTAGAAATATAGTAGCAATTAATGAATGGAAAGAAAAAAACAAAAATTAGAAAAAGAAGTGAAAGCACTAAAAATATTGGTCTAGCATTTGATTAAATAAAAGCACGAATGATCTATGTGCAGTATCTTAGCTATAGCGATTATGTAGTTGGATAATAAATAGATGCCGCCTGTACGTTATAGGTGGCATCCATTTTTTTGTTGCGTTACAATAGGAAGCTTTCATAGACGGTTGTTTTTTACAAGAATTTTATGGTGGAATATATTGTCATATTATTAATAAAAAATAAAAAATTAGTGAAAAATGTGAGAAAAATGTCGGATTGGATTATTTTATGTCCAAATGGAGTAGAAAAAGTACTCGGGGGGGGGTATATTAAAAAGGAAAATAAGAATTAATATCATAATAGAGAGAGGGGAGTATATGAAAAAGTTTCAAAAAATAAGCATAACGTTGGCGGTTATGTCCTTAATAGGTTTTAGTGGTGCTTATGCAGAAAATCCTTTTGTCGATGTGCCGTCTGACAGCTGGGCATATCGGTCAGTGGCAGATCTTGCAAATTCCGGCATCATTCAAGGCGTAAATGGGAAAGAGTTTGAAGGAAATCGGTCCATTACTCGCTATGAAGCAGCAGAAATTACGGCGAAAGCTTTAGCGCAAGTAACACGGGCGAATACATCGCAACAGCAAGTTATTTATAAGTTGGCACGGGAATTTGCAACGGAATTGCAAACACTGGGGGTACGAGTGGATCAATTAGAATCCCGCGTAGGTACGGTAACCGTATCGGGAGATGCCCGTTTGCGTTGGCGGCATCAGAAAGCTATGTTGGGGCGGTATGAATATTTCCGGTGGGATTATGAGACTAAAAAGTTTGATAAGTACGCTACAGCATATTATGAAGTTGATGTGGGATATAGCGGTGAGCGAGCTTGGGATTATCAGGTAAATTTGCGGGCGGATGCACCCGTAAACGAAAGGGTAAGTCTGCATGTGGGGGTTACAACGGATAATCAACAGTTTAGCAGTAACGAAACGGCACAGGCCACTAAAACTTTTATTAATCGTGCCTATATTAATTATCGGCCGCTGAAGCAGGTTCTTCTGCAAGTAGGACGATTCGATGATTACACATTGGGCAAAGGGTATCAGTACGGGGATGTTTTGGACGGTGCGATTATTCGTCATGAAACCGGCCAAGGCGGTCTTACTGCCGGCTATGGTAAATTAAAGAGCGGCGATACTACGATGGCACAGGTCTATGCTTTTGATGAGCAGGGCAATCAGAAAATGGTGGAATGCCCGGGTAATAAGTGGAGTAAAATATATGGATATACAACGGCACCCCTTCAGGTAAAAACGGCTTTTCTGTCGGGGGATACGGCACTGAATGAAAATACACGCATAGGTCTTTATTATAGTCGATTTATGGTACCGGCCAAATATCGTTCCTTGCCCGATGGGACGGAAGCACATAAAACCTATCAGTCCGCCTTCCGTGCAACATCGCTTTGGGGAACGTATTTGGATTTTCTCTTTCCTCATGAAGGGCGTTTACTCTTAAATTATGAACAGGTACAGCAAAATGATGCGGCAAAAGTGATGGCCGATGAGCGTGGCATGAAAGCCAAACCGGCCATGTGGTTAGGCCGGTTTACCCTTGGTAATGTACAGGAGAAAGTCGGTTCTTGGGATATGTGGGTTGAATATTTGCATGCCGACAAGGGTGCACAAGTAGGCGGCTCTTCGGCATCGTGGCGTAAAGATGTTGATAATATCAAATCGGTGGGACTGGGCCTGGATTATCGTTTGGCTAAGAATGTGACGCTTTCCGTTGCACAAACGATTAGTTCCAGTTGGATAAATCGTACACCCGAACGCGTGGCTCCTTGGAACAAAATTCGTTGGCCTGATGATAATAAAGGTGAAACTAATTATCGGGAAAAAACAAGCGAACCGCAAGAATATACGAGTGTTTCCTTAAAGGTAGTATTTTAATGAAGGAGAAAAGTATGAATAGACGAGCTTATATGGCCGTGGTTGCGATCTTATTTAGTAGCATCGGCATGGGCGGCATGCTTGATGCGGCTTCGTATACGACGGGACAGGTCGTAGTAAAGGCGGAAACGGCACGAGAAATGATTCAAAAAAGACCGAAAACGGTAACCGTTGTCGGCAAAAAAGAAATTAAAGAAAAAAAGATGCAAAATTTACGTGATGTCCTGGAAGCGGTTCCGGGGATGTCGTTTAGTATTGATCCGATGAATCGAACGAATTATTCTCTGCGAGGAGCAGAAAGTCGGCACGTTCCCATTATGATGGATGGAATGAAAATAAGCGGGGAACTGGCAAAACTATCGGGGGCAGCCAATGAATTGGAACGATTTTCAACGGAGGACATTGAACGTGTTGAAATTACACACGGTATTTCCGGCGCTCGCTATGGTGCGGATGCCATTGGGGGCGTGATTAATATTATTACGAAACGTCCGCAAAAAACGGGTGGCTATCTTGAGGTGGAAGCACGACAGACGGCACATGACCATCAAGGGGAACAGACCTATCATATGGGATATAATCTGGTAGACACGCATAAGCAAGTAAAACTATGGGGTTCGTGGTCTAAAACGGCACCGCATTATAATCATGCGTATTGGGATTATGATTTCGATTTAAACGATCCTAATGATCCTGATCATGATTTCAAAAAATCGGAAATTTTGAAACAAATGGAAACGGCTAAGACACCGAAGAAGGCAAGTCGGATTTCCGATAATTATTTTGGTAAGCGCAGTCAGTGGGGAGCGACATTTTATTGGCAACCGCAAGACTCGACCGAAATCTCTTATGCCTATGATAAGATGATAGATGATACGCAGACGCGTAATTTTTTGGGGCGAATAAATTTGGGGCATCTTAATATAGGTATGGAATGGGATTTTGTCAACGACAAAAATAAAGATCTCTTTTGGACGACCTACTTACAGGGCATGAATCATATTATTCGCGATAATCATATGCTGTCGGTGCGTCATTTTTGGGATAAGGGCGAACTTCGCTTGCGCATAAAAGATTCGATGTATCACAAGCATTTTGCCACTCTCTTGCGGACCGTTATGTATAATCTTTATAAGACTGATTATATGGAAAGTAATGATCGGACGTATGAACTGACTTGGGAAGGGTATCCTAATCAGCAACATGGGGTTACTTTGACAACCCAGGTGAAGACTAATTACGGCATGGGCTCGCGGATGATCGTGCCGGGACATCGGGTGCAAGATTATGAGGGATTGACCAGATCGGGTGATTTATTTGATCCTAATGCAGAAGCGTTAACTAAAGAAAAAAATATGGGGATAAAAGCAATTCCTATGTATCGTGCCGATATGCGTGAATGGAATATTTCTCTTGCCGATGACTGGCAGATTAATAAGCAGTGGCGTATTTTGCCGATTATTCGGTATACACATCATACGACAGGAAATCAGTTCAGTGGTGAAATAGGCACGGTGTATGCACACAAGAATACGAAAATCAAATTTAACATTGGTACGGGATTTTCGACACCCGGTATTATGGAACGGTATCATGCGTTTTTAATGATGCCTTTAAGTGTACTTTGGGAAAAAGGCCCGAAAACCAATTATTGTTTAAATCCTGAGGATCCGGAAGATAAGCGCATTTATTATTATCCCGGTTGGTGGTGGGAAGGCAATCCGCAGTTACAGCCTGAAAAGGCCTTTGGGATGGACCTTTCTCTGGAAAAAAAGTATCATAAAAGTAAAGCGAAGATAACGGCATTTTATAATAATATTCGCGATTATATGAATTTTTTCCGAACGGATAGAAAGTTACCGCCGAATCATCCTGCTAATTTGCAGGGAAATGATTCGATATATTGGATTTATAGTTATAATAATTTGGATCGGGTCACCTTGTCGGGGGTGGAAGCGGAATATACACAGTACATTAATCCGTACTGGACAATGACCGCTTCGGCTACATATCTCCATTCGATTGAAACCAAAACGGGCAAACGGCTGACGATGAAACCGGAAATGAAGTATTTATTCACGTTACGCTATAAAAAAGATAAATGGAGCGGTTCGTTCTGGGGAGAATATAGTACGAAGTACATTGATATTTTCGATAAAAAATATATTCGCGTGGATATAGCCGACGGTATTCCGAAAAATTATGGCATTTGGAACATGCTTATTGAACGGCAACAAAATAAAAATTATTCCATCTATGCGGGTGTTAATAACATCTTTAATTACGACTCACCAAGTTTGGGGATTTATGGCAGAGTCATTCGTATTGGCCTTTCCGCGAAGATGTAACGTTGCTTATATAGAGTGAGATTTAATAGGGAAAGTCGGTGGTTTGTGTTGTAAAATGGGAGCCTATATAGCCGGGAAATGTGGCTATATAGGCTCCCGTTTTTAATGATGGAGAAATCATTTAATGATGTAATGCCGTCTTTTTTTATTGGAGAGAATAAAATAGGTAGATCATTTTAAAGCTAATAGGCAGCGGTTTAAACTTCTTCGAATCAAGCTGGAACCCTCAAGGCTACAATGCAAGCCATATCAAGAAAAGATACGTGGATATACAAGTTCACTATGTAAAAAAAGACTTATACGAGATTGGTAAGACAGAAATAAAATCACCACAAGACAACCTTATCCCAGTTTATGATATAGATCGAACAATTTGTAACATCATAATCGACAGAGATAAAATAGATAAGCAAATTTTTATAGAAGCCTTAAAAAGATACTTTAAATCACCAAATAAAAATCTAAGACGACTCATAAAATACAGTAGACTATTTAAAATAGAAGATGAAATTAGAAAATATATGGAGGTATTATCGTGATTAATATCGAGAGTATAAAGGGAAAGATAAGAAGTCTGGCAGAGAAGAAAAATAGTATAAACATGTGAGGCTATAATATTTGTATTAGCATTATCGGGTATAATTTAATAAATCCTTGTACAATTTAAATGAAAGGTGGTGGAAATATGGATATAATGAAATCATTTAACTTAGCAATAGACTATATTGAAGATAACTTAACTAATGAACTTGGTGAAAAGAAAATAACACGGATAACGGGATATTCATTTCCAATGTTTTCAAGAATATTTTCAATCATATCAGGATATTCATTATCTGAATATATAAGGTTAAGAAAGATGACAAATGCTGCAATTGATTTAAAAAATTCAGATAAAAGAATTATAGACATCGCAATAAAATATGGTTATAATTCTCAAGATTCTTTTGCTTTAGCTTTTAAAAGTTTTCATAAGCTAACTCCAGGTCAAGTAAAAAAAGGAGAAAAGTATCAATATTTCCCAAGAATCTACTTTTCAATTTCAGTTCAAGGAGGAAATCAAATGGATATTAAAATTGAGAAAAAGAAAGCGTTTAAAGTAGCCGGTATTAAATCAGATGTGACTAAGAGTTCAAATTTCTCAAAAGTTTGGGATAGACTGGTTGAAAAAGTACCAAGAGAAAAATTTGAAGAGCTTGGGAATGGTCAACTCTTTGGCGTAGGATATGACTATATAATGGATGAAGAAGATTCATTTATATATTTAGCTGGTTTTGATTTGAAGGATGAGGTAAAAGCTAAGGAGTTAGGTTTAAATATACTCAGCATTCCTGAAAAAGAGTATGCTATTGTAAGCTTACAAGGACCTATACCAAAGTGTATTCACGAAGGATGGAAGTATATTATTTCATATTTCTTCCCTAAAGAAGGATATAGACATGATGAAAGTCCCGATTTTGAAGTATATGGAGATGGAGACCCTAATTCAGAAGATTATAAAATGGAATTATGGGTTCCTATAGTAAAAGAATAATTTAAATTCATTTAACGGCATCTATCAAATGGTAGGTGCTCTTTTGATGGCTATTAGTAAAAATAGGAATGAGTAAAAAATCCAATGAAACTAGACCTAACAACAGGAGATGCAATAACACCAAGGGAGATAGAATACACCTATCTTTGTATCTTTAGCAAAAAAGATATAAAAATAATGGCATATCCACTAGAAACAATTCTCGCAGAAAAATACGAAACCATAATCAGAAGAAATATAACAACAACACGAATGAGAGACTTTTACGACCTATACATCCTCTACAAACTAAAAAAAGATGATATAGATTATAAAATTTTAAAAGAAGCAATAGAAAGAACTTCCGAGAAAAGAAAAAGTCAGGAGGAAATGCAAGACTATGAGGAAATAATCGAGGACATAAAAGAAGATTCATACCTAAGATCCTTATGGGAAGTATATTTTAATGAAAATAAATATATTGGAGATTTGACCTTTGATAGGGTTGTTGATGTGGTAATAATTTTATCAAATAGGATTAATGAGATGTAATTTAACAGACACTGTCTGGCAATTAATAGGAAAGAAAAAAGAATTAGAATAATTAAAACAAGGAGATACTGTAAAATCTTCGAAAAAATAAAACAAGAATTAAGAAAGATAATAAATATATAGGAATGTTCGTATATTGTATTCTAAGTTATTAAAATCAAAAGAACAAGTAAAGAGTCAAGATAAAGATGAAAAGACCATATTAGGATAAATAAAAAGCTTTAGAACAGATGAAAAAAAACTAAGTAAAGTAAGAAATATTACAGCGAATGTACGAGGGATAAAATTCGGCAGTCTTTGGACTGCTTTTATTTTTGGCTTATTTAAAGTGATATATCAAGTGATTGAAAATAAACTATAGTTAATGTTATACTTAATTAGAATGCAATAACAAACATAAGTACATTTTAAATGTATATATGTACGAGATTAGCTATTAAAAAATCTTGGAGGTTATATGCAATTAAGTTATAAAAGGTTATTTAAAAAACTTATTGATTTAGATATGCAACATAATGAGCTTATGAAAAAAAGCAAATGTAAGTAGGAGTACATTTTATAAATTAAAGAATGTTGAGAATGTAACTGCTGATGTTTTGCTCAGAATTCGTGAGGCATTGGATTGCGACATATCAGACATTATGGAGTGTATTAAAAATGATTGACATAATAAACGGAGATTGAAAATTGATAAAAAAAGTTAGGATTAAAAATTTTAAATGTTTTAAAGATTGGTTTGAATTAGACTTAAATGGTGGAATAAATATTTTGGTAGGTAATAATGAAGAGGGTAAATCAACTATACTTGAAGCTATACATTTAGCGTTAACTGGTTTTTATAGAGGTAATTATATTAATCGTGAATTATCTCAATATTTATTCAATAGAGAAGTTGTAGATGAGTTTTTAACAAATATTAATTCCGGCAGTCTTAGTATATTGCCAGAAATTATAATAGAAATATACTTCTCTGAATTAGACAATGCAAATTTGGAGGGGAGTGGTAACGATTTAGGATTAAAAGAAGAAATAGGATTTGCTTTTAAAGTATTATTTGATAATTCATATGAAGATGAATATAAACTATTTATAGAAAAAGGAGAATTAAGCAGTTTACCTATAGAATATTATAAAAGTGAATGGATAGGCTTTAATAGAGAAAATATTACTACTAGAAGTATTCCTTCGAAATCATTTTTAATAGATAATTCTTCTTATAAATATAAGGATGGTTCAGATGAATATATTTCTAATATGATAAGAGGGACATTAGATAACGAAGATTTAATTTCCATATCAAAAGCTTTTAGAGAAATTAAAGATGATTTTAGTAAGAATGAAAGTGTTAAAAATATTAATGAAAAATTAAGTGAATCCAAATCAAATTTTGGGAAAAAAGTTAGTTTAGGTGTTAATTTAGGAAGTAATTTCAACTGGGAATCAAGTATGATAACAGAATTTGATAGTATTCCATATTCGAATGCTGGCAGAGGACTACAATGCTTATTAAAAACTGAGCTTGCATTAAATAATATTAATACAAATAAAGATAAAATAATTTTAATTGAAGAGCCAGAAAACCACTTGTCATATTCTAACATGAATAATTTAATTGATATATTACAAGAAAATAGTAATAAGGAATCTAGTCAAATAATTATTTCGACTCATAGTAGTTTTGTTTTGAACAAATTAGGATTAGAAAATTTAATACTCTTATCAAACAAAAAAAGCTCTAAAATTACAAATTTAAGTAGTGATACAGAAAAATATTTTAAAGCTGTTTCAGGATACGACACATTACGAGTTTTATTATGTGATAAAGCTATACTAGTTGAAGGTCCTTCGGACGAACTAATATTACAGAGAGCATATAAAGATAAATATGGCAAATTACCAATTTTTAATGGTATCGATATAATTTCTGTTGGAACATCTTTTTTAAGATTTTTGGAATTGGGTGTAAAATTAGACTTAAATCTCTATGTAGTTACAGATAATGACGGAGATATAGAAGCTTTAATGAAAAAATACAAAGATTATGAATCTAATGAAAATATAAAAATATACTATGATAAAAAGAGGTATAGTGGAGATATGGATGATTTTAACTACAATACTTTAGAGCCATGCATTTTAAGAGCAAATGATTTGAAAACTCTAAATAGTATATTTAAAACTGATAAAAAAGATAATGACTCACTATTAAAATATATGAAGAAAAACAAAACAAATTGTGCAATTAGCATATTTGAATCAGAATCGAAAATTCAATACCCAGATTATATAAACAGAGTAATAGAAGATGCTAAATAAATTATATATAGCTGCTGCTGGAGCAGGAAAGACAACATTAATTGTGGAGAAAGCTTTAAAAAATAAAGATAAGAAAATTTTGATAACAACATATACAAATGCAAATTGTGATTCTATAAAAAAGAAAATAATTAAAATAAATGGAATAATTCCTAAAAATATTGAAATTTTAACATGGTTTTCATTTTTACTGAAACATGGATTAAGACCATATCAAGATATAATGTTTAGTCAGAGAATTAATGGAATAGTACCTGTCAACGGTAAGAGTTCTAGATTTATAAAAAGAAATGATCCTAATTATTTTATTAATAAAGAAAATCTAATTTATACAGATAAAATATCTGATGCGATTATATTCATGGAAGAAAAAAATCCAGGTTATATTTTTACTAGGATTTCAAAAATATATAATTTAATATATATTGATGAAGTTCAAGATTTAGCAGGATATGATTTAGATGTTTTAAAATATTTAATTGAGGTTGGTATAAATTTGATTATGGTTGGAGACTATAGACAAGCAACTTATAGTACACATAATACATCAAAATATAAAAAATATAATAGTGGAAAAATAGTTAACTTCTTTAAGAATGAAAATTCGCATTTAAATGTTGAAATTGATGAATCAACTTTAAATTGTTCACATAGATCTAATCAAGAAATATGTGATTTTGCTTCAAAAATATCCAATGATAATCTTATAATAAAATCAGCGAGTAAATTCAAAGATAACCATGAAGGAATATTTTTTATATCTAAAGAAAAAGTAGACTTATACCTTGAAATATATAATCCTGTTCAACTTAGACATGATAAAAGAACAAAGGTTAATGAAAATTATAGTGTATATAATTTTGGCGACTCTAAAGGTTTACAATTTGAAAGGGTATTAATTTACCCTACAAGCCCAATATTAAAGTGGATAGAAAATTCCGAAAATAAATTGGTTGATTTAAGCAGAGCGGGTTTTTATGTTGCAGTCACAAGAGCTAAACACAGTGTAGCTATTGTGTGTGATAAAAAATTTCTTAATAGAGATAGAATTAAATCCTACTTATTACCAGAAGATTTTTTTTTTAAGCTAATAGTATCATATTACCTCTCGACTTCTTTTCCATAATAATTTTCATAGTTTTTCCTATATTGAACAAGGTCAGAAAATTGTTCTTTATTCAAAGAATACTCTTGCATAAGGGTGTTCTTTTTTTCTTGCAGTTTATCGAGTTTTGTTAATATTTCTTTTGTGTAGTTTTCTAAAATTTCTTTAGCGGCTATTTTATAGACGGAAAGTTCGCTATAATATTCTTCTGCAAATTGCTTATCTTCAGGATTTTTCTTGTAATATTTATATATTTCACGATACTTATTTATAGTATTTATATTTTCCATATTCTGGGATAAACTCTTCATTTCAGTTTCAATCTTCTTTATTTTATCTAATAAGTCTTGTCTATCATCAGCAGATTTTTTGATTAGATCATCGAGTTGTGTAATTGAATTAATTCCTTGCTCTCTAAGCTTAATTATCGAGTCAGCCATTGTTTTTTATGTTTTCTTGCCCAAACTTCATATCCTTTAGAGGATTGAGCTTTTTTATTATTAGATATATCAATAATATTTCCTACTCGCTTTTTAATAGTTTAATAGCTAAATATATTCTTTCTTGGATTTTTCATCCGTTTTTTCTATATTAACAATATATGAAATGGTAAGATTAAGTGTTGATTTTATTGGATGTATTTTTGTAATTGCCATACTAATCACCAGAACTTTCTTTTGCTTTATTAAGAAGTAGGGAATGGATCTGCCATATTTCTCTTGATAATTTTTCTATCTGTTTATTCATCGATTCGATTTCATTTTTGTAAATAATGCCAGTTGTATTAGTAGCTTTTGCAATCTGGTTTATATTATTTGTGGCATTTGAAAGTAGCCATTGTAGGTTTCTAAATGGTTCTAAATCTACTACATAAATCTCTTTTTCTTCTTTGGTTAGTTTTATTTCTATTCTTTCATTTCTAAATCTATTTGCCATTTTATTCTCCTTTATAAAATATATTTCGGGGTCTTAGGGTTCTCCCTAAGAGTTTGCCCCAGCCAATTATCTCCAACGAAAATTTATTTGAGTTGTAGAGATAATTAGGCGAGGGTACAAGGTAAAAATTAGCAGTAGACTTCAACCAATCGCTAATTATATTAGTTCTTGGGAAGTCCTTGCATAGCACCTACCAAACACTCAAGTAAACTTTCGTGTGGTTAGGTGCGTAAAAAAATGGAGCATGCCGTAAAGGTCTGCTCCATTAATTTTTTCGTAAGTGTCCGTACACTTATTGTGCTTGCTACATAAGAATAAATTAGATATCAAGCGTTAAGCAAGTTTTGAATTTATAGCTATATTATACCAAATTATAATGATGTATTTAATTTGAGGCTATCTGTGAATATAAAAAATAATATTCATTGATATGGTCAGGAAGAAGAGTTATAATATCTATGAATAAAAATTATGAAATTCATAGATAAAAAACTACTCTCGGAGGATAAAAATATGGGAAAGGCATTTACAGAAGAAGAAAAGATAAAAATCAAAGAAAGTATTATGGAAACAGCTCTTGATTTATTTCATGAGAAGGGGACAAAATCACTTAGCATTTCGGAATTGACAAAAAGAGTCGGAATAGCTCAAGGGAGTTTCTATAATTTTGGGAAAGATAAAGAATCTCTTGTCATTGATTTAATGGCATATAGATCAATACAAAAATTGGAGAACATTGAAAAAGAATTTTCAAATTCACTTACGAATCCTAAAGAATTCCTTTCAGAGGTAATTTTTAAGTATTCAATAGACATGACTGAGAAAATTAGAAATCAGCAAATTTATCAAGAGGCATTTAGAATATTTGCGAGTCAAGATTCAAAGAAAGTGAAAAATCTATATGGGGATTTTTTGGATAGGTTAATAGATTATTGGTACAAAAACAATGTAGTAAAAAGCGTAGACAAGCAAGGTTTATCAAATGCCTTTGTAGGAAGCTTTGTTCTATGTTCAAATTATTTCCATTTTAATGAAGATACATTTGAGGAAGTGCTTAATATTTATATACAAAGCATTGTTTCTAGATATATAGAAATTTAATTGTAAGAAGGAAGGTGATAGCAATGATTCTGGATTTTAATGAGATAAAAAAGGAAGATGTATTAGTTGCTGGAGGTAAGGGAGCTAATCTTGGAGAAATGACTTCGGCTAAAATAAATGTTCCAAGTGGTTTTGTTATAACAGCAGACGCATATAGAGATTTTTTAAAAGTAAATGCTATTGATATCCTCATTGAAAATGGAATTAAAAAATCAGTAGATGATGAAAGAAAACTTCTAAATGAAGCTGAGCATTTTAGAGGAAAGATAAAGTCCGGGAAATTTCCTGAGCAATTGGAAAATGCAATAAGAGAAAAATATTTTAATCTTGGAAATAATACAAGAGTTGCAGTGCGTTCTTCAGCAACGGCAGAAGATTTACCGGATGCCAGTTTTGCAGGACAACAAGAAACATATTTAAATGTTCAAGGTATTGAAAGTGTATTAAATGGGGTGCGTAATTGTTATGCTTCACTTTGGGGGAATAGAGCTGTAAGCTATAGATTTCATCAAGGTTATGATCAAACTTCAGTTTCTATTGCAGTTGTTATTCAAGAAATGATAGAGAGTGAAAAATCAGGAGTTTTATTTACTGTAAACCCGGTAAACAAAAAAGAAAATGAGATGCAAATAAATGCAAGCTTCGGCTTAGGAGAAAGCGTTGTAAGCGGAAGAGTTACAGCGGATAGCTACATTATTGACAAATCAGGAAATATAATTGAAGTAAACATTGGAAGCAAGGAAACTCAGATTATATACGGGGATAAGGAAACTGTTGAAGTATCGGTAAACTCTGATAAAAGAAAAACTCGTGCATTAAATGATAGAGAAATACTTGAACTTATGAAGTGCGGTTTAGAGATTGAAAAACACTATGGTATGCCTATGGATATTGAATGGGCTATCAAAAATGATATTGTCTATATTTTACAAGCGAGAGCGATTACCACATTAAAAAATTCCAAGAATGATATAACCGGCAATGATTTAATAGAGAAGTATATAAAGGGTAAAAAAATCAAAAAGGATACACAAGAAGTAATGTCATTCTTTTTAGAAAAAATGCCTTTTGCACATAGAGTCCTTGATTTCGATTATTTGATGGCAATTAATGATCAGAAAGTAAACATTTTGTCAGAAGGTGGAATTATTTTACCAAGAAATCCAATTATAGATGATGATGGTATACAAACTTTTTCTGATGACGGAAAGCGAATTGGAAAGAATATTTTTAAATTTTTTAATCTTTTAAAGAACATGAAAGATTTTGAGTTCTGTTATAAGAAGTGCAAAGATTTTATGAATATATATGAAGTTGAAATAGAAGAAATCAAGCACTTAAATTTTGAAAATATGACATTGACGGAGTGTGGAAATTTCTTAGAAGAAAGTTATGTTCTTTTGCAAAAGCTTGCTTATGATAGATTCAAATATGCATTATTTCCATCAGTTTTAAATAGCAAGAAATTTACCAAAATAATAAAAAAAGTAAATAGCAATTATTCATCATTTGATTTTTATTGGGGCTTAGATAATAAAACATCAGTGGTTACAAATGATGTCTATAAAATGGCTCGTGAGATAAGAAAAAATGAAGCTTTAAAAAAAGCAATAATTTCCGGAGATAATTTTGAGGAATTATATAAAAAGTTTAATGATTTTAAGAATATATCAGATGAGTTTATGAAAGATAATGGTTTTAAATCTGATTATAATTGTTATTGTTTATCTGCAAAAACATTTCTTGAGGATCCTGATAGGCTGATAAATATATTACGCCCCATATTAAATGAAAATAGTAATGAAAGTAACGATATAAAGGATTTTTCTAAGCTTATGGAGAGCGTAAAGGAAATCTATGGTAGAAAGTATCAGGATGTAGAAAAACAGATAAAATATTTTAGATATTTTCATGTGGTTCGTGAAGAAAGTCAATATTTGTGGGAAACACTATTTTATTATGTGAGAAAGTGTGTTAGAAGAATTAACTTTATACTCTTGGGTGATGAAAACATAGAAACTGGAGTGGCTAATCTTTTTCATAAAGAACTGCTTAAAGCAATTAACAGAGGTAATTTAAATGAATCAGATAAGGAAAAAATAAATAGGAGAAACGAAAAATTTCCTTTAGCAGTAAAAGTTTGGGAAGCTTCAAAGTTATTGATTTTTAAAACAGATGGAGATGTCTTAAAGGGAGTAAGTGGAAGCACCGGCATTGCAGTTGGAAAGGTGTGTTTAATAAATAGTCCCAAAGAATTTTATAAAATGAAAAAAGGAGATATATTAGTTTGTCATCTTACAGATCCTGAATGGACTCCATTATTTAAGCTGGCGAGTGCTGTTGTGGCAGATACAGGTTCTGCTTTGAGCCATGCTGCAATTGTTGCAAGAGAATATAATATACCGGCAGTTCTTGGAGTTGGTTTTGCAACTACCAAATTCAAAGACGGAGATACCATACAAGTAGATGGTAATACCGGCGAGGTCAAAGGTTGCTGATATGAAATCAAAAAATCAAATAGATCAAAAAGAATTGAGAAGGCAAAAGATTTTAAGTGAACCACTTTTACCTTTGATAGTAAAAATGTCTGTTCCGACAATTGTTGGTATGCTAATTATGGTTATTTATAATTTGACAGACACATTTTTTGTCGGACTTTTAAATGATAAATCGATGACAGCCGCTATTGGTGTTGTTTTTAGCTTCGTGAGTATTATTCAGGCTATTGGTTTTTGGTTTGGATATGGTAGCGGTAATATTATGTCTAAAAAACTTGGAGAACAAGATGAAGAAGAGGCAACAATTATTTCTTCCATAGGAATAGCCTTTTCTATTATAAGTGGATTTTTGATAGCTATACTGTCGTGGATTTTTATATCAGACTTGACAAAGTTCATTGGTGGGAATGCTTCTGTTAATTTATTTAAATTTACTACTCAGTATATAAAGGTGATTATAATAAGCGTTCCATTTAGTCTGTATTCAATTACTATTTATAATCAATTACGACTTTGTGGAAATGTAAAAGATGGAATGATAGGTTTACTTTTAGGAATGTTCAGCAATATGATTCTTGATCCTGTATTTATGTTTATATTCAAGTTCGGGTTTGTTGGAGCTGGATATGCAACTTTGACAGGTCAAATAATTGCGTGTATTGCACTTACTATGTTGGCAAAAGGAAATGGTAATATTCCTGTTTCTTTGAAAAATGTCAAATGTAGTAAAGAACGCATATACCATATTCTTGTAGGAGGAATGCCTAACTTTTCAAGGCAAGTAATTACAAGTGTTTCTCTCATTTTATTGAATAGAGTTGCAGCGAACTTTGGGGACAGTATTATTGCAGCCTTAACCGTTAGTTCAAGAATAGTTGCCATAGCTTATATGATTATGATTGGATGGGGGCAAGGGTTTCAACCTATTTGTGCAATGAATTATGGTGCAAAAAAATATGGCAGAGTTAGATCAGCATTTAATTTGACAGTTGTTGTTGGAACTATATTTTTGATTATATCAGCAGTGGTGCTATATATTTTTTCGGAACATTTTGTTATTGCGATGTCTAAAGATAGTGAAGTTATTTCTATAGGAGTGAAACTACTTAGAATGCAATGTATAACAATCCCATTGTTAGCCTATTATGCGATAAGTAGTATGTTGATGCAAAACATAGGTAAATATTTTTGGTCGTTGATAATTTCGATTTCAAGGCAAGGTATTTTCTACATCCCTCTTTTATATTTACTTACTAATTTATATGGGAAGTTTGGGATATATTTGCTCCAACCAATAGCGGATATTTTGTCATTTGTTTTAGCTGTTATTGTTGTTTATAAAATAAAAAATGAACTAAAAAACGAAGGAAATATACATTAGATGAATTAACAACAGGTTGAATAGTTGGAGAAAATTACTATGCATTATTTTAGGTCTAATGCTTGTATAGAAAAAATTTACAGACCTTTTTGATACTGGTAATTATCATAAAAAATAAATTTAAATTATAGGTAAAAAACAAATTTATTTTATTTCAGAGGATTTATGTCTAATAGCATAAGTCCTTTTTTATGTTCAAGTTAATCATTAAAACTCAAAAATACTATATAAAAATAAAAATTCTGATTACCAAAGAGGGCAAATTTTACTTTATAAAGTGAGGGGATTTTGTCATCTTTCTATAAAAATCCAAACACTTTGAAGTATGAATATTCTTGAAATTGATTAGGTGAGATTAGCATATTTCAAATTTAATTCACTTACCAAAGTAAAAAAATCAATTTATCGAGATGTTTGGTGACACACTAACTGAATAATCTGCATAAAAGGGGTTTAGCTTTTGCGGCATTGTAATATGTTTTTAAATCGTTTCGGCCATTTTGTTGGAGATGGGGTTAGGTAAGAGTGTCATTACCCTTACGGCTATAAAAAAACTGATGCTGGATTCCTTTGAGGTTTCCCGCACCCTCGTTATTGCCCCGCTTAGGGTGGCAAGTACCACATGGCCCGAAGAAATACGGAAATGGGAGCATTTAAAGCATTTAACCTATTCGGTAGTAACCGGCGGAGAGAAGAAACGATTACAGGCATTACGGACACCGGTGCATATCTACATCATTAATCGGGAGAATGTGGATTGGTTGGTTACGAAAAGCGGTGTGCCGTTTCACTTTGATATGGGCGTAATAGATGAACTGTTTGGTTCCTCTTTTTATATTTCGGCGACGCACCGGGCGGGACCGGAAAGGAGGAGGGCAAAAAAGGCGTCCCGATTGTTGTCGTGTATTGACGGGAAAGGGCGGCACATGATAACATTATTATGATAATGATTATTATATAGGAGGAAACGCAGTATGAATCTTAAAAAAGTTCTTTCCGTTTTAGCCGTTTCGGCGACTGTTTCAGCATCGGTCGGCGGTAGTACATGGGCCGCTGCCGCGACGCCGGTCGATGCAACGGCGCAGGCAACGACTGCCGTGCATGCCGTTATAGGAGAAAAAACGGGGTTAGTATTTAATGAATCGTCGTTCAAGGTGGTAAAAAAAGTCTTGCAACGAGGCGACGTGATTCCCCGCCATCATCATCCGGGTGCCACGGTTCTCTTTACCGTAGTCAAAGGACAAATGAAAGTGTGCATTAACGGCAAAGAAAATTATGAAGTCGTTCCGGGAAAAATGTTGAAATTCAACGGGCAAAATTACATTCAGGCAGTTGCCGCCGCCGACAGTATAGTCTTTGTAACTTTAATTGAAAATAAATAAGCACGCTTTTTCCGGCCCTCTGTTTATTAAATAGAGGGCTTTTTTACTTGCAAACGGCCGTATTTTTGGAGGAGATTTTTATAGAATCGTTTACCAGAGAGGCTTGTACGTGTATATTTTATAGTGGAATTATGAAATACATAGGCGTATAATTATGTGTGCTGTGAGGAGGATGTATAATGGCAGTAAAAATCGGCATCAGCGGCTTCGGTCGTATCGGCAGATGTACCTTTCGGACTTCGTTGGCACATGCGGAAGTGGAAATTGCCGCCGTCCATAATCGCTCGGTAGGACCGATTATGGCGGATTTATTAAAATTCGATACCGTACACGGTACGTGGGATCACGACGGTTCCTTTGATGCGGCCTTTTTGATTTCAGTGCAAGGTTCCTGACGGTACCATCGTATTTTTTTATCTTAGTTGTCAACACATATGTTACACGTTGAGAAGTATTCCGATACAACTTGGTTAGGATTTTTGAAATTAAGACTGGTCTTCGCGGTTTTATTATACCCGGAAAAGACTCAGAAAAATTATATGGACGTAAGAGTAGTTTTGCAACTGGTATGAGGAAATACAAAAATAAGATAAACTCATGTTGTACTTTCTATAGGAGTAGCTTAAAAGGCTGTTTTTTTTTCTAGGAAGTGAGTATATATAAATTTTAAATATAACTAATAATACAAACTCTGATTCCCGATAAGCCGAAGTCCAGACTTCCGAAAATCGGAGAGTAATTATAATAATATTAGTAATATTGAGTTAAGAAAGAATAATTTTAGAAAGGGCAAAAGCCTTATGGAATATATAAAAACATATTTTTGACTGATGAAGAATACAAGGACTTAACAGATGAGTTAGGAAGCAGAATTAGTGAATATATTGGTAGGTTGTCGTCATATATGAAAGCAAATAACAGAATTTATCAAGATCCCAAGGTATCGTTTTATTATTTAATGTTTACGAAATACAACATAAAACCGCTTATAGATGTAGGCGGTTTTTAATATTTACGCATAGATTTTTTGATTATGTAGGTGGTGGCAATGATATAAAAGGATAGGAATATAACAGAAAGGAGAAAGACTCGTGGTGAGGATTTAAAAAAATTGTCATTCTTGTTATAATACCTATAATAGAAGTGAGTTTATACTGTTTCGTGGCTAATATTAGATTGTTGTATATGTTAGCGGTGGTGTTAAAAAGTGCGGTAGCATTGCCTTGGCAGTATATAGTTATTCTGGCAAAGCTAAGAAGGTTGGTATGTATCATTAGTGCATATGAAAATATATGTGTAAGGCATATTAATAAGACTTTAGACAATAGGTTATATACTTAAAGTATGTGTGTTATAATAAATTATATTATGTATACGTCGTAGGGGGTTTAGAAAACCATGTCCATGTATTTTCCATTACAGGGATTGATTAGTAGCTTTAGATTATTGGATATTATTGATATTTTATTGGTTGCGTTTGTTTTATATAAATTATATTATTTGATTTATAATACTCGTGCCGTTGCTTTAATCAAAGGACTTTTGGTTTTAGGTATTGTTACGGTGGTCAGCAAGGTTTTAGATTTACATGTTATTAATTGGTTGTTGCAACAAGGAATGACGGTTATTTTGGTAGCATTGCCTGTTGTTTTTCAACCTGAATTGCGTCGGGCATTAGAGCAAATTGGTCGTGGGCATTTATTTCGTTCAGGACAAGTGATTAATGCAGAAGAGTTGGAACATTTAGTGGATGAGGTAGTAGCGGTAACGGAATCCTTATCTAAGACGCGGACAGGGGCATTGCTTGTCTTTGAACGGGAAGTTGGTTTAAATGATTATATTGATACGGGTATTTTTATTCAAGGTATTGTGTCGAGGGAATTGCTGGGAAATATTTTTATTCCCAATACGCCGTTACATGATGGCGCAGTTATTATTCGGGAAAATGAAATTATGGCTGCTGGGTGTTTACTCCCTTTGACGTCGGATCGTTCTTTATCTACAGAGTTAGGTACGAGACATCGTGCTGCGATTGGTATTAGTGAGATTACGGATGCTGTTGTGGTAGTTGTGAGTGAGGAAACGGGTGCTATTTCGTATACGTATGGAGGACATATTTATCGTCATTTAGAGGCAAAGAGTTTACATAAAGTGTTGCTTAATTTTTTGCGTCCCGCACCGCAGGGCTTGGTAAATATTTTAAAATGGAGGCCCTTAAAGTAATGATACGAATAGAAAAGAAATGGCAAGTAAAATTAATTTGTTTATTTGTAGCAATTGTATTGTGGTTTGCTATTATCGGGGAACAAAATCCGATGAGTGAAGGTAGTTATACAGTGCCTGTTGTGGTAGAAAATTTGAATTCGCGTTATATCGCCTCTGATGTTCCGCGGTCGGTATACGTTCGTTTAGCAGGTCCGCGTAATACAATTATTAATGTGGATCCATCAATGATTAAAGCTTATGTAGATTTAGGCGAAGTTAAAGAAGGCGTATCAGAAGTACCGATTCATGTTGAAATTCCGGCTGGTACGGAGTTAAAAAAGCAGGGAACGGTACGTGCGTCTATCCGAGTTGATTTGTATGCAGTAAAAGAAATTGCAGTTAAACCTCGGTTGCGAGGGCAATTGACGAATACATCGTATGTGAAACAAATTACGGTGTTGCCGGAAAAAGTTACGATTAGTGGTGCGGCTCGGCTTCTTCGTCAAGTAGATAAAGCGATTGTAGAAGTAACGTTGCCAGAGGGAGCAGAAAGTTTTACAGCGATGGCACCAGTGAAATTAGTTCGTGCTAATGATACGAGAGTGGATGGCGTAACGATTACACCTTGGCAAAGCAGTGTGGCTATTACGATTGGTCATGATGGGGTTAGTAAAGAGGTTCCCGTAGTGGTGCATATGCAGGGAAATTTGCCTGCGGGTATACAACAAAGTGATTTTGAGGTAACTCCGAAGACGGTTACGATTCGCGGTGCAGAAAACACGATTGTTCCTTTTGCACAATTGGATTTACCGCCCATTCATGTAACGGGACGAGGGGATAATAAGCGGTGGCAAGTAGATATTCCTTTCGCGAATGGTCTTACGGTTATTCCTAATACTGTTCATATTACACTTCGGAAAAATGAGTCATAAAGGAGAGTCGAGTGTGCTTAGAATTAGTAATATTCGTGCAGAGGTACCCTTACAAAAAGAGCTAAGCGTGTTGGTGGCAAAACGGTTGCGGTGTAAAAAACAAGATATTTTAGCGTTACGTATAGTACGACGTTCTGTTGACGCCCGGCGTAAACCTCATCTCTATCTTGTATTTACGGTAGATGTTAAGGTTCGTAATGAAGAAAAAATTCGGCAAAATGTGGGCAATCATAATGATATTCATGTCTATGAAGAACCCTCGCAACGAGCTATTATACATGGCACTAGTACCTTTGCCCATAGACCTATTGTGGTAGGTATGGGACCGGCTGGTTTGGCAGCGGCATTAGTTTTAGCTCGTGAAGGGTATGCACCACTTGTATTAGAGCGAGGGTATGAGGTCGATGTACGGGCAAAACATATTGAGGAATTTTGGCAAACGGGTAAGTTTCGCTCGGCGTCGAATGTACAATTTGGTGAAGGTGGAGCCGGTACGTTTTCGGATGGTAAATTGACTACGCGTGTTAATCATCCGCTTATTCGTGAGATTTTAAATATTTTAGTGGAAGCAGGAGCACCAAAGGAGATTTTATATGCTTATAATCCGCATATTGGTACAGATAAGTTACGGGTAGTTGTTAAAAATTTAAGAAATTTGATTATTCAAGCGGGTGGAAACGTTTGTTTTGAAAGTTGTGTGACCGATATAGTATGTAATTGTGAAGGAAATCTCACGGGTGTAGTGGTTAATGGCACGACTGCATATGATACGGATGTGGTTGTATTAGGCATTGGTCATAGTGCTAGAGATACGTATTATATGTTGCAACGTCAAGGCGTGGCAATGAATTTTAAACCGTTTGCTATGGGGGTACGGATAGAACATGAACAAGCCGTGATTGATCATAGTCAATATGGTGCAGCAGCAACAGATATTGGATTGGAACCGGCTTCATATGCACTGGTATATCATAGTCCCGAGGGAAGAGATTGTTACTCTTTTTGTATGTGTCCCGGCGGGATAGTTGTGGCAGCTGCGTCTGAGGAAAAGCAAGTCGTGACGAATGGTATGAGTTTATATCGCCGTGATAGTGGAGTTGCGAATAGTGCTTTGGTAGTAAATATTACACCACAAGATATTGCAGGGGATGATCCATTACGCGGTGTGGCTTATCAGCGTAAATATGAAAGGCTTGCATATGTACAAGGTGGTAACATTTATCGAGCACCGGCACAAACGGTGGGTGACTTTTTACAGTTAGATAAGGGGGTAGCACAAGGGGTTCATACATATAGACCAGGGATAACTTGGACGGATTTACATCAGGTATTGCCTCCATTTGTATCCCGCACGCTTATGCAGGCTTTGCCGTATTTTGACCGCAAAATAAACGGTTTTGCTGCTCCGCATGCGGTGATGACAGGGGTGGAAACGAGAACGAGTGCACCCGTTCGGTTAGAGAGAGGGCGAGATCGTATGTCTATTTCAACGCCTGGCTTATATCCCATAGGGGAGGGTGCAGGCTATGCGGGAGGTATTATGAGTGCTTTTTTAGATGGCATGGAAACCGCCTTAGAAATTATTAGTAAATTTAAACCGTGGAGGGATAAGTAAATGGCTAGATTGTTTGGTACAGATGGTGTACGTGGTGTAGTGAATGATTCATTGACACCGGAATTAGCATATCATTTGGGGAGAGCGGCAGCATATATTTTAGGAAGAGAGAAAGAACATCCTACATTTTTGATTGGTCGTGATACACGTCGCTCAGGTACGATGCTTGAAAGTATTTTAGCGGCTGGTATTGCATCAGCTGGTGGAAATTGCTATATGACGGGGGTGATTCCGACACCAGCTATTGCTTATTTAACACGGGTTCATCATATGGATGCAGGGGTTATGATTTCCGCTTCGCATAATCCGTTTGAATATAATGGTATTAAATTTTTTGATGCATATGGCTATAAATTGCCGGATAAAACAGAAGATTTGATTGAAGAGTTTATGCTTAAAGATGAACGAACGGGAATTAAAAGCAGACCAATCGGTAGTGATATAGGAACGATTACCGTATGGAGCGATTTACAAAAAGAATATGCCGATTTTTTATTTAAAACGTGTGATGTTACATTAAAAGGCTTAAAAGTTGTACATGATGCGGCAAATGGGTCTGCTTCTTTTATTGGTCCCGTCTTGTTTGAACGGTTAGGGGCGGAAGTAATTTCTATTCATCATGAGCCAGATGGTATTAATATTAATGAGCACTGTGGTTCAACTGATATGGAAAGTTTACGTAAAAAAGTGCTTGAAACAGGTGCTGATATTGGTATTGCTAATGATGGTGATGCGGATCGTTGTTTGATTATTGATGAAAAAGGGAATACCTTAGATGGTGATCAGATTATGCTGCTATGTGCGTTGCGGTTACAAGAAGAGGGGAAGTTGAATAAGCAAACCGTAGTAGGTACTGTTATGAGTAATATCGGTTTTCATAAAGCGTTGCAGGAACATGGTTGTCAAAGTGTTGTTACGGCTGTGGGGGATCGATATGTATTAGAACGGATGCGAAAAGATGGTTACTCTATTGGGGGAGAACAATCGGGGCATATCATTTTTCTTGAACATAATACGACGGGCGATGGATTGTTAACAGCTGTACAGGTATTACGCAATATGAAACATTGGCACCGGCCATTATCAGAATTGGGTGCAATGATGGTTAGGTATCCGCAAATATTAAAGAACGTAATGGTGCAAACCAAGTCGGGCTGGGAAAAGAACAATTTGATTATGGCGGCTATATCAGCGGGCGAAGAAGAATTAGGCAACGATGGGCGAATTTTAGTAAGACCATCGGGGACAGAACCACTTATCCGCGTTATGGCAGAAGGTCCGGATCTAGAACAATTACAACATATTGTTGATGATATTGCGGTGGTTATTGAGCATGAAATGGGGCATAGTAAGTAGGTATTGACCCTTATAAGTAAATATATTAAAATGTGAAAATGGAGTAATATTACTCTATTTCTGCTTTTTTGCAGGCGTTTGGAAATCCTTCGTAAAATGGATAGCGCTGGTACCCTTTGGGTAGACGAGGAAGAGGTGTATCGAAAAGTCAGCGGATACCTCTCGGCAACTCCGGTCGTTAGGAAATGGCAAAACCTTTTGGCAACAAGAGGGACAAATCTGTTACGGGAGTGAGAATAAACTCATATAGTTTGTATGATGAGTTTTAGGAGGTTACAATATGTGTGGCATTATTGGATATGTTGGTACGCGCAATGCGGCTGATTTTTTACTGGAGGGGTTGTCTAAATTAGAATATCGGGGATATGATTCAGCCGGGATTGCCGTATATCATGACCAAAAAATTAGTGTGCGAAAAAAAAATGGGACGACTTGTTAATTTAATTGAGGATGTGAATCAGCATCCTGTAGCGGGAATGATAGGTATTGGTCATACGCGTTGGGCAACACATGGGGGTCCATCGGATGTTAATTCTCATCCGCATGTAGATGCAAAGGGCAATTTTGCGATTGTTCATAATGGCATTATTGAAAATTATATGGAATTAAAAGAAGAACTACTTGCAAAAGGCTATGTTTTTAAATCAGAAACAGATTCAGAAGTTGTTGCTCATTTATGTGCTGATGAATATGATGGTGATTTTGAACATACGGTGCGGAAGGTATTGAAACGATTACGAGGGTCCTATTCGCTAGTGTTTATGAGTCGGTTAGATCCAGATAGGATTATATGCTGTAAAAAAGATAATCCATTGGTTATTGGCCTGGGAGAAGGCGAAAATTATATTGCTTCGGATATTCCCGCTATTTTGAAGTATACTCGTAATACATATATTATGAATGATGGAGAAATTGCCATTGTCAAAAAAGATGGTGTATGGGTTACTGATTTTGAAGGCGTACCTATTTCAAAGAAAGTATTTGTTGTTAATTGGGATGCTGAAGCGGCTGAAAAGGGCGGTTTTGATCATTTCATGCTTAAAGAAATTTTTGAGCAGCCCAAGGCCATTCGCGATACATTAAGTTGTCGTATAACTCCGGAAAAAACGCAAATTCAATTTGATGAATTGCGGTGGACTTTAGAGGATGTACAGTCTATTCAGAAAATTATGATTACGGCTTGTGGTACCGCTTATCATGCAGGTTTATTAGCGAAGTATTTTATAGAAAAATTAGCACGTATACCCGTAGAAGTGGATATTGCTTCGGAATATCGTTATCGTGATCCGTTGACAGATAGTAAAACGTTAAGCATTAGCATTAGTCAATCCGGTGAAACGATTGATACCTTAGCGGCATTAAAAGAAGCAAAACGAAAAGGTGCACGTACATTAGCTATTACTAATGTTGTTGGTTCATCTATTTCGCGCGAAGCTGATCAAGTGATTTATACATGGGCAGGACCAGAAATTGCGGTAGCTTCGACAAAAGCCTATACAACACAGCTTGTTGCATTATTGCTATTAGCAATATATATGGGGCAGAAAAAAGGAACATTAGATCATGAACGGGAAGTGGAAATTATTCGCGATTTGCAACGTGTTCCCGAACAATGTCAGCATATATTTGACCAAGAAACAGAAATAAAGTCTTTGGCAAATTCATTTAAGCAGAAAGAAGATACTTTCTTTATTGGGAGATCCATGGATTATGGATTAGCTATGGAAGGTGCTTTGAAATTAAAAGAAATTTCTTATATTCATGCAGAAGCGTATGCTGGCGGTGAATTAAAGCATGGGACATTAGCACTTATTGTACCGGAAATGCCGGTGATAGCGTTAGCTACACAAAAAGATGTAGAAGAGAAAATGATTAGTAATATTAAAGAGGTCAAGGCAAGGGAGGCACGGGTGATAGGGATCGTACAAACGGGTGATACGGAAGTACAAAAAACGGTTGATTCTATCATTACTATACCTGCGAGTGATTCGTTTGTAGTGCCGATTATATCGGCGATACCCTTGCAATTATTAGCTTATTATACGGCGATTGTAAAGGGAAATGATGTAGATAAACCTCGTAATTTAGCTAAAAGTGTGACTGTTGAATAATGAGAAAATAGACTATAAAGAAAGAACGGTTTTAGTAGTGTTTTTATATAAACTGGTTCTTTCTTTTTTTTTGAGGGTTAAGATAATATCGTTTTGAATAATAAAAGAAAATATACTTAAAAGGGCTGTTTTATTTATTGTAAAAAGAGTAAAAATATGATATTATGGAGAACGTAATATAATATTTTAGAGAATAGGTAGGGCATGACCCATAAGGAGGACATATTTATAATGAATGTAACAGTTAATGAAGTAGACCGGCATCAAGTAATACTGCATATTGAAGTACCGGAAAAGGAAGCTGCTAAAGCTGCTGTCCGCGCTTGCAATGTGTTAGCAGGTAAAGTGAATATTCCTGGATTCCGTAAAGGTAAGGCACCACGGAAGGTGTTGGAAAGCTTTCTTGGAAAAGAGGCTGTTAAACAGGAAATTGAAGAAGCCATTATGAATAAGGCCTATCCCGATGCATTAAGCGAACAAGCTATTGAACCCGTAACAGATCCAGAAATTCATATTATTTCATCTGAAAAGGGTGCCGATTTTGTTTTTGAAGCTACGGTAACTAAAAAACCAGAAGTTACATTAGGAGAATACAAGGGAATTAAGATTGGTAAAGACGTTGTTGATATTACCGATGAAGATATTGATAAAGAATTAAAAAATTTACAAAAACAACATGCTAAGTTATTAGTGGCACCAGAAGGAACGGTTATTGAAAATGAAGATTTTGCCATCATTGATTTTAAAGGATCTATTGATGGAGTTGCATTTGAAGGTGGCGAAGGAAAAGCATATCCGCTCGAAATTGGTTCACACAGTTTTATTCCCGGTTTTGAAGAACAGTTAGTGGGAATGAAAGCGGGCGAATCGAAAGATGTTAAGGTAACTTTCCCTGAAACATATCATGAAGCAAGTTTAGCTGGCAAAGAAGCTGTTTTTGCGGTTACTGTACAAGATGTAAAGCGGAGAGAATATCCTGAAGTAAATGATGAATTTGCTAAAGAAGCAGGAAAATTTGAAACCATTGCAGAATTACGTGAAGATTTACGTAAACGTATTTTTGCACGAGTATCATTGCAAGCTGTAGAAAAATTTAATAATGAAGTATTAAAGACGGTCATTCAAAACGCCGAAGTAGATATTCCGCAAGTGATGGTTGACAATAAAGTGGATCAGATGATCGATGAAATGGCGATGAAATTAGAAACACAAGGCATGAATATGGATGCGTATCTAAAATATACAAAACAGGATATTCAAAAATTGAAAGAACAATACGCTCAACCAGCCAAAGAAAATGTCAAAATGGATTTGGTTTTAGAATGTATCGCTAAAGCAGAAAATATTGATGTAACAGAACAAGATTTGAATGCTGAAATTTTTACGATGTCACAAAATTTTGGTGCTGATCCTAAAGAAGTATATAAAATTATTGTTAAAGAACATCGGGTTCCACTGCTTATTCAATCTGTTCGTCGCAAAAAAGCAGCTAGCTTTATTTTAGGGCAAGCTATTGATACAAATGAAAAGGTTGAAGAAAAACCAGAAGAAAAACCAGAAGCATAATGTCTGGAGGTGCCTAATATGAATATGTATGTCCCTTTGGTAATAGAACAAACGGAACAGGGAGAACGTAGTTACGATATATATTCACGCTTGTTAAAGGATAGAATTGTCTTTTTGAGTGGACAAGTTGAGGATCATATGGCGAATGTGTTGATTGCACAATTGCTGTTTTTAGAAGCAGAAGATCCTGATAAAGATATTTATTTGTATATTAATAGTCCAGGTGGCGTTGTTACGGCAGGGTTAGCTATTTATGATACGATGCAGTATATTAAACCCGATATTTCTACGATATGCATTGGCTCGGCTGCAAGTATGGCATCCGTGTTATTAGCTGCTGGTACAAGGGGAAAACGATTTGCTTTGCCCCATTCTCAAGTTATGATTCATCAACCGTTGGGCGGTGTACAAGGACAAGCAACGGATATTGAAATTCATGCACGTGAAATATTGCGAATGCGTAAAGAATTGAATGGTATTTTATCTGCTCATACGGGACAACCGTTAGAGGTAATTGAAAAGGATACAGAGCGAGATAATTTTCTTACGGCAGAAGCGGCTAAGGCATATGGGTTAATTGATGACATTTTAACTCGTCCGAAGCCAGAGCAGTAGGTAAAAGGGAGGGGACCAGATGACTCATAATGAAGAACCGCGATGCAGTTTTTGTGGCCGCAAAAAAAAAGAAGTAGAGCGGTTAATTGGAGGCCCTGATAATATATATATATGTAGTGAGTGCGTATCGGTGGCCCGACAGATTATGGATGAAGAAAAGAGAGCAGAGTCTAGCGGCTTTACTTTGAAAGAATTACCAAAGCCAAAAGAAATTAAAGCAACATTGGATGAATATGTTATTGGTCAAGAAGCTGCGAAAAAGACATTATCTGTTGCGGTGTATAATCACTATAAGCGATTGCGATCGAATACAGAAAAAGATGATGTAGAATTGCAAAAATCAAATATTGTCATGTTGGGACCTACGGGGAGCGGGAAAACTTTATTGGCACAAACGTTGGCTCGATTGTTGGATGTTCCCTTTGCTATTGCCGATGCAACTAGCTTAACTGAGGCTGGCTATGTTGGTGAAGATGTTGAAAATTGTTTACTTAAATTAATTCAAGCGGCTGATTTTGATATTGAAAAAGCACAGTGTGGTATTATTTATATTGATGAAATTGATAAAATTTCACGAAAATCTGAAAATCCTTCGATTACGCGAGATGTTTCTGGTGAAGGTGTTCAGCAGGCATTATTAAAGATTATAGAAGGAACTGTTGCGAGTGTACCACCTCAAGGTGGACGAAAGCATCCGAGTCAGGAAATGCTACAAATTGACACTACTAATATTTTATTTATTTGTGGCGGGGCCTTTGATGGAATTGAAAAAACGATTCAAAAACGAACGGCCGATAAAAAAATGGGTTTTGGTGCCGATATTCACTCGAAGAGCAAAAAAAAGTTGGAAGAAACTTTGAAAGAGGTATTACCTACGGACTTACAAAAGTTTGGACTAATTCCTGAATTGGTAGGTCGGTTACCAGTTTTAGTTACGTTAAATCCTTTAGACGAAGAAGCCATGGTACATATTTTGACAGAACCTAAGAATGCCTTGGTTAAACAGTATAAAAAAATGCTGGAAATGGATAATGTTGAGTTAAAATTCACAACAGACGCCTTGCGAGAAATTGCGAAAGAAGCCTTAAAACGTAATACGGGAGCACGGGGACTGCGTTCAATTATAGAACGTATTATGTTAGATATTATGTTTGAAGTACCTAGTCGTAAGGATGTCAAAAAATGTATCGTCAATAAGTCTTGTGTAACGGATAATCAGAAACCAGAACTGGTATTAAAACAAGGCAGTTGATATAGCAGTGAAAATAAAACTCATTTCTCTTTTTGAAATGAGTTTTATTTTAAAATGAAGAAGGTGAGTACATGGACACAAATACAATTATGACTTTGCCGTTTATTCCTTTACGTGGCATTGTTGTTTATCCTAAATGGTTAAGTCATGTTGACTTAGGCAGAGAACAATCATTAGCAGCCCTTGATGCGGCAATGGAAGATAATCGTTATTTAATTGTTGCTACACAAATAGATCCAGATGAAGATGAGCCATCATTAGAAGATGTATATGATATAGGAACACTTGTACAGGTAGATCAAGTATTGCGTTTACCGGGAGATCTCGTACGGGTAATGCTCAATGGTATTGCCCGGGTACAGTTGCAAGGTATGCGAAAAAAAGAAAAGTATATTGAAATGATTGCCGTACAACAAGAGGAAATACATGATGATGCACAACGGGAAGAAGCGTTGCGTCGTACTGTTATAGAAAAATTTGTCAAGTGGGCAGATAATTTACGTAATTCCGATGACCTTGAAGAACGGGCTAAAGATATTACAGAAGCAGGCAGGTTAGCCGATTTTATTGCCAGCCGCTTGCCAATTTCTTATGTGGCACGGCAACAGATTTTAGAAACTATGAATGTGGTGGACCGGTTGGAATTGGTCCGTAAATTTATTGATTCAGAAATTGAAATTGCGAAATTAGAAATTACGTTAAACCGCGAAGTGCGAGAAAAGATGGATCAACAACAAAAAGAATATTATTTACGTGAAAAAATAAAAGTGATTCATCAAGAACTGGGAGATACGGTTGATCGAGATTCTGAAATAGAAGAATTACGATCAAAAATTGCCAAGCTAAAACTACCAAAGAAAATAGAAGAACCTCTATTGAAGGAAGTTTCGCGTTTGGATGGTATGTCGAATATGATGGCTGAATCAGCTGTTGTGCGTACTTACTTAGATTGGGTTTTGGCATTGCCGTGGAAAAAGGAAACACGTGATCGATTAAATTTACAAGAAGCTCGAAATGCCTTGGATGAAGACCATTACGGTTTAGAAAAGGTAAAAGAACGTATTATTGAATATTTAGCCGTTAAGCAATTGACGAAAACTTTAAAAGGGCCTATTTTATGTTTAGTGGGGCCTCCTGGAACGGGAAAAACAAGCATTGCTCGCTCAATTGCCCGTGCAATGAATCGTAAATATGTGCGAATCTCTTTAGGCGGTGTACGTGATGAAGCGGATATTCGTGGGCATCGACGTACATATATTGGTGCTTTACCAGGTCGAATTATTGCAGGATTAAAACAAGTAGGCGTTAAAAATCCTGTTTTCTTACTGGATGAAATTGATAAGATGACCTCAGATTTCCGTGGAGATCCTTCATCGGCATTGCTAGAAGTCTTGGATCCGGAACAAAATAATTCCTTTGTCGATCACTTTATTGATTTGCCATTTGATTTATCCAAGGTCTTTTGGATTACTACGGCGAATGTGATTAGTGATATTCCCAATCCTTTGCGAGATCGCATGGAAATCATTGAGTTTTCTAGTTATACGGAAGAAGAAAAGGTAAATATAGCGAAAAAATATTTAGTCCCGAAACAAATTCATGAAAATGGATTGACGAAAAAGCAGGCTACTTTTTCTGATGCTGTTTTGCATCATTTAATTAGTGGCTATACGCGCGAAGCGGGCGTACGGAACTTAGAAAAAACTATTGGTGCAATTTGTCGTAAAGTTGGTAAGTCTCTTTTACTACAAGAAAAACCAGCAATGACGGTATCTGTCAAAAATTTAGAAAAAATGTTGGGACCTGTTAAATTCCGTTCGGAAGAAGCCAGTAAAAAAGATGAAGTAGGACGTGTTACGGGCATGGCCTGGACACAAGTTGGTGGCGTTATCTTGGAAACGGAAGCCGTTGCCGTGAAAGGCAAGGGGGGGCTCACCTTAACAGGACAACTTGGTGATGTCATGAAAGAATCTGCACGTGCCGGTGTGACTTATATTCGTAGTAGAGCAAAAGAATTGGGCATTGATGAAGACTTTTATAAAACGATGGATTTACATATTCATCTGCCAGAAGGGGCAATTCCTAAAGATGGTCCTTCAGCGGGAATTACCATGGCAACGGCCTTGGCATCGACTTTGTCGGGACGTACGATTCGTCATGATGTGGCTATGACAGGCGAAATTACTTTGCGTGGCAATGTCCTTCCTGTAGGTGGTATTAAAGAAAAAGTTATCGCTGCACATCAAGCGGGTATAAAGAAAATTTTATTACCTATGGAAAATAAAAGAGACATGCGGGATATTCCAGAAAGTGTTAAGAAAGATGTCGATTTTGTTTTTGTCAAAACGATGGATGAAGTGTTGGCAGAAGCGTTAGTGTAGAGGTGCATATGGAGTCATTGGAAATTATTAATGCTCGGTATACGGCGACAGCAGTGAAAAAAGAGCAATATCCAGCTGAGCAGTTACCGGAAATTGCTTTTTTAGGGCGTTCTAATGTCGGCAAGTCTAGTTTGATTAACTCGTTGTGTAATTATAAAGGGTTAGCACGGGTAAGTGGTGCACCAGGAAAAACGCAAACTATCAATTATTATCGGGCTGAATTGCGTGCTGTTGGAGAAGAAGTGCGACATCCTTTTTATTTAGTTGATTTACCTGGATATGGTTATGCTAAGACGGGGATTAAGCAGCGTGAAATGTGGAGCCATTTTATTCGTGAATATGTACAAACGTCTCCTTCATTGCGTTTATTATGTCTATTAGTAGATTCTCGGCATCCGGGTCTTGAAATTGATATTCAAGCATATGAATGGTTGATTACTTCTTCTGTTAAGGTGCAATTGATTGCTACGAAAGCAGATAAATTAAAGGCGAAAGAGCGACAAAAAAATATGTCCCTATATAAAGAAATATTTTCACAAACTGAAACTCCTATTTTATATTCATCATTAAAGCGGCAAGGGTCTCAATTGGTATTGCAACGATGTTTAGAACACTTGGCGTAAAAAGCATCTCGACTTATTGTCGAGATGCTTTTTCTATGAGCAAAACTAGAAAAAAATGTTAAATTTTGATATAATTTATATGTATATAGGCAGTTGCAGGTCCTGTTTTTGACAGTAAAAATAGTAGGATGGTATAATGAACAATGAATGTTTTTAAGAAAAATGAAAAAAAAATGTTATCCATAGTGGTTCCCGTGTATAATGAACAATTAAACATTGAAAAATTTTACACAGAAGTGATAAAAAATGTTGCTACCTTAGATATGGCTTTTGAAATCATTTTCGTTGATGACGGTTCATCAGATACAACACCTCTTTTGTTGAGTCGCTTGACTAAACAGGATTTGCATGTGCGTGCATTGATTTTGGCAAGAAATTTTGGACATCAATTAGCCATTACTTGTGGCATGGATCATGCACGAGGAGATGCGATCATTACGATGGATGGAGATTTGCAACATCCGCCAGAAATGATTCCTGATTTAGTACAAAAATGGCGAGAAGGGTATGATGTTGTGCAGACTGTACGAGAATCTACAGATGATGTGGGGATTTTGAAACGGTTGACATCAAAGTGGTATTATATTTTGCTTAATGCCTTATCACCTGTTCATATTACGCCAGGTGGTTCGGATTTTCGCTTGATAGATCGGCGGGTATTGGAAACATTTTCTCTCTTCCGGGAACATGATCGCTTTATCCGTGGTATGATTGGAGATATAGGGTATCGTCAAATAAAAGTGAACTTTGTAGCACCAAAGCGATTTGCAGGAAAATCGAAGTTTTCTGTTCGGAAGATGATTCATTTTGCTTTAGACGGGATTACGGCATATTCAAAAATACCCTTACGACTAGCCTTGTACACGGGCCTTATCAGTGGCATGATCAGCATTTTAATTATTTTGCATGTGCTATATTGTAAGATTGCGGGAGAAGCTATTCCAGGATGGGCAACGAGTATGGTTGTTGTTTGCCTTATTGGGGGCTTGCAACTTATTTTTTTAGGCATCATTGGAGAATATATTGGTCGTATTTTCCAAGAAGTGAAAAATCGACCCTTATATTGGGTACGAGCTGAATTAGGCGAAAAAGAAGAATAAGTAGAATAAGTATACGATATGGGAAGAAATCATAAAAAGAGTCAATCCTGAAAACAGGTACAGAGGAGATCGCTTAGTATCGATGGTAGTTAGGCGTGTTTCGTAGGTCCTTTGGTGACGGAGAGGAATTTTTATGTGGCATATAGGAAAAATCGCAGTAGTTGGGATCTGTATGATGGTGACGATGGCCGGTAGTAGTGCGGCGGCAACGACATTAAAAATAGGAAGCACAGGCCGTGATGTGGTGATGTTACAACGCCAATTGCGTAAAATGGGGTATAATATCAAGGATGACGGTATGTATTCTGCAGAAACATCGAAAGCCGTAGCCGACTTTCAGCAGAAACAACATCTTCAGGCTAGTGGTACTGTAGGCAATTGGACGTATTATTTGCTGACGGGAAAGCGGCATTCATTATTGGCAGAAGAACAGGTTAAAAATGCTACTTTTGTGAGAGAGGAAACACCGCGAACGAAGAAACATAGTGTATCGATAAGGGATTTAGCAGATCAGCGAAAACTTATGAAACCGCGGCTTATATTAGCTAAATCGTTAAGAGAGGAACATATTTCTAGCCCGCTTAATAGGTTTGGAAAAAAAGTAGTTGCTTCGGCATATAAATACTTGGGTGTTCCTTATGTATTTGGAGGCAATACGCCTGATGGTTTTGATTGTTCGGGATTTACGCGTTATGTCTTTTCACATAATGGGGTACAATTACCACGCATGGCGAATGAACAGTATCAAGTGGGAGAAAAAATCGAAAAAGAAAAATTACTTCCTGGTGATTTAGTTTTCTTTTCTACATATATCGCGGATGATATATCTCATATAGGTATTTATGTCGGCGAACATCAATTTATCAGTGCTACAACGAGTGGTGGGATTCGCGTAGATGATTTAGAAAGTGAATATTGGTCTACTCGTTATATTGGTGCAAAGCGGATTCGCTTATAATAAAATAATATATAAGTGTATGTGAGTGAATATAAGATTATAGAGGAGTGTTAGCATGAAGTACATGACAGGGAATGAAATACGTAAAGCTTATTTAGAATTTTTTAAGGGAAAGGAACATTTGCCATTACATAGCTTTCCTCTAATTCCCGATAATGATCCCAGTTTATTATTGATTGGTGCTGGTATGGCTCCTTTAAAACCTTATTTTACGGGAAAATTAATACCTCCGTCTTATCGCGTAACGACGAGTCAAAAATGTATTCGGACGGGCGATATTGATAATGTAGGACGAACGGCAAGACATCATACTTTTTTTGAAATGTTGGGTAATTTTTCGTTTGGGGATTATTTTAAAAAAGAAGCCATTGCTTGGGCATGGGAATTTTTGACTGAAGTATTGCAATTGGATACGGATAAATTATATGTAACGGTCTATCCTGATGACGAAGAGGCTTATTCTTATTGGCATGATATGATTGGGTTAAGCAAAGATCGTATTTTTAAATGTAAAGATAATTTTTGGGAAATTGGCGAAGGCCCCTGTGGACCTGATAGTGAAATTTTTTATGATTTAGGACCCGAACGGGGATGTGGAAAAGATACTTGTACAGTTGGTTGTGATTGTGATCGGTATTTAGAAATTTGGAATTTGGTGTTTTCTCAATTTAATCGTACGGCTGAAGGTGAATATAAACCATTAGCGAAGAAAAATATTGATACGGGTGCAGGGTTAGAACGCTTGGCATCAGTTATTCAAAAGAAAGAATCTAATTTTGAAACCGATTTAATTTTCCCAATCATTGAAAAGGTACGGGATATCTGTCAGGGTAATTATGATGATCCTCAACAAAAAATTGCTATGAAGGTTATTGCAGATCATCTTCGTGCTATTACCATGATGATTAGTGATGGTATTTTACCTTCTAATGAAGGGCGAGGGTATGTATTACGACGTGTGTTGCGTAGAGCGGTACGTTTTGGACGTTTATTAGGGATTGAACAGTTATTTTTGAGTAGTTTAGTGGATACGGTATTGACTATTATGTCTGATGGCTATCCTGAATTACGTGAACATGAAGCGTTAATTAAAAAAGTAATTGAAACGGAAGAAAAACAATTTAGTATGACCTTGGTTCAAGGCATGGAATTACTTGATTCGTTAATTGCAGAAGCAAGTAATTCCAAAACATTATCAGGAAGTGCGGTCTTCAAGTTATATGATACTTATGGTTTCCCCGTAGAATTAACAGAAGAAATGGCTGGAGAAAAGGGTTTTTCTATTGATATGGATGGGTTTGCAACAGCCATGAAAGAGCAGCAAGATAGAGCGAGAGCCGCCCGTGCTGATGTGGTTGCAAAAGTCTTAACGCCAGATACGACGGCGTTGAATTCAGCCGAATTGATTTTTGATGAAACGGCTACGGAAGCACACCTTCTTATGTTGGGAAAAGATGGACAGGAAGTTGAAGCCGCTCATGATGGTGAAACGGTAACGATTATTTTGGATCGCACGCCATTTCACGCAGAAGGTGGCGGACAGATGGGCGATACAGGCGTTATTTCTACGGCGTCAGGACGTGCGGTTGTAACCGATACGAAGGTGTTGCCGAATGGGATTTTATATCTTATTGCAACGGTGATGGAAGGATATTTAAAGACGGATACAATTGTTTCTTTAGCAGTTGATACGGAACGGCATCTTGCTTTGGCACGCAATCATACGGCTACGCATTTATTGCATGCAGCGTTGCGGCGTGTCTTGGGTAATCATGTTAATCAAGCGGGCTCCTTAGTTACACCGGAACGCTTACGGTTTGATTTTACTCATTTTTCACCGGTTACGACAGATGAGTTATATGAAGTAGAAACCTTGGTTAATGAAGAAATTTTGAAAAATATACCAGTTACATTAGCTGAAATGAGTCAAGCCGAAGCAAAAGAAAAAGGTGCGATGGCTTTATTTGGTGAAAAGTATGGAGATGTCGTTCGAGTGGTTTCCATTGGTGATTTTAGTTGTGAATTATGTGGTGGTTCTCATGTGCATTCTACGGGGATTATTGGTCCCTTTCGCATTGTGAGTGAAGCTGGAACGGGTACAGGTGTACGACGGATTGAGGCTATTACAGGCAAGGCAGCTTTAGAAAAGGCACGGCAAGATGCTATATGTTTGCAAGAAGTGGCACATATATTAAAAACACAATCAGATGGAGTCGTACAACGTGTACAGCAGCTGACAGCAGAATTAAAAGACAAAGAACATGAGTTGCAGCAATTGAAAAAGGATGCGGCTTTATCGGATATGGAATCATTGTTGGCACAACAGGAACAGTGTGGCGATGTATCTGTATTAGTAGCAGAGGTGCATTGTGATTCTATGGATAGTTTACGTGAATTAGCTGATGCGTTAATGGACAAGCAGCAGCAAGGTGTTATTCTTTTAGGTATGGTTCACGAAGGTAAAGTTAATTTTGTATGCAAGGTTGCTAAGAATGATACAAAACGCGGTTTGCATGCAGGTAATATTATTAAAGTGGCAGCACAAAAAGCTGGTGGTAATGGTGGCGGGCGTCCTGATATGGCGCAAGCTGGGGGTAAAAATACCGATAATATCGCAGTGGCACTGGCTGCAGGTAAAGAAACAATATATCATATACTGAAATAATTCAGTATGAAAGGACGTGAGTGTATGGCAGTAAAAGATGAAACGATGATTGTACGGAATCGAAATGAAGAACAAAACGTGGCATCGATGATTCTGGAAGATGTATATCATGCATTAGTGGAAAAAGGATATAATCCAGTGGATCAAATTGCAGGATATCTCCTTTCAGGCGATCCCGCCTATATTACCAGCCATAATAATGCACGAAGCAACATTCGTCGATTAAATCGTGATGAGCTATTAGAAGAATTAATTCAATCTTATATACAACAGAAAGGGCTATAATGCATGAGAATTATAGGATTGGATATTGGGTCTAAAACGATTGGGGTAGCTTGTAGTGATGCATTGCAGATTACGGCACAAGGCGTGTATACGATTAAGCGAAAAAATGAAAAAGAAGATTGGTTAGCAATACAAGCCGTAGCAACAGAACGACAAGTTACACGTATCGTTGTAGGGAGACCACGTCATATGAATGGAACGGATGGTGACAATGTTAAGGCTATCGAAGTATTTGTCCGTTATTTGCAAAAAAAAATGCCCCAAATGGAGTTTGTGTATTGGGATGAGCGCTTGACTACCATTATGGCTGAACAGGTACTTATGGAAGGTGGCGTTCGTCGTGAAAAGCGGAAACAATTTTTGGATACGATGGCAGCTGTTCTTATTTTACAAAATTATTTAGATGCACAAAAATAGATTCATAAGTTCTCTTTTTGCAGATGAAATGTAAAAAATAATTTTTTATAAAATTATTATTGCATATTGATAAAATAACGATTAAAATAAATATACTAATAAGAAAGGAGCATAACGAGAATGACTCGTTATACTAGTATAGATGGAACATACTGTAGATAAGTCAAACGAGGTAATAGAAGTAGAATTGGTTACCATGGTTGGCGAAGATGGATCAGAAGTTTATTGTCTTGAAAAAGAACATTTTACATATGCAGGTAAAGAGTTTGCGATGTTAGTACCCGTTGCAGATGATAGTGATGATTTTTCTGTAGATAAAGATATTTTAGCAGCCGAAGAAGAAGAAGGTATTATAGCTCGAGTCGAAGAGGAAGATGGTAAGACTATTTTTGTATCACCAACGGACGAAGAGTTTGATGGTGTCCTTCAAGTTATACAAGAACTTGAAACAGTAGACTAAATATATTGTCTGTGTCCAATGATGATATGTTTAATTTACTGAATATATATCTGCCGGCACGATGGGGTGTCGTCTTTTTTTGCGATTAGTACATGAAGACATGGAGGAGTAAATGATGTCAGAATTGCCGAGTATACAACAATTAAAGAATTTTATTACCTATGGAAAATATCAGAATTTTACGTCTGCTGCCCGTGCTGCTAATATTACGCAATCGGCATTTAGTTTTCAGATGAAGCGCTTAGAAGAATTAGTAGGAATACAGCTTATTGAACGCTCTAATCGGGGCAGTCATTTAACAAAAGATGGAGAACTATTTTATGAAAGAATTTCGCCTTTGGTGAGTGAATTAGAAACTTGTTTATGTGATATACGGGCATTAAGTGGAGATATTGAGACACTTTCGGTAGGGACGATGCTTTCCCTTGGCGATGTGCAAATGAATCGACATTTGGCGTATTTTCAAAAGCATCATCATAGTGCCGCGTTGCGTGTATATAATATGGAAGCACGGGAAATGTTACAGTGGTTGAGTGAAGACAAATTGGATATTATTTCCTTATTTGAATTACCTTCATTAGATATTAGTGCATATGAAAAGGCTTTTTTTTGCAATGAAGATTTAGTGTATTACGCACCTCATTTAGATGGATTGGAAGAACCGATTACGGCAGATACAATTGCATCTAATCCGTTGGCACAATATTCGCCACAGTATGTGATGCATGATTATATTGATCACTATTTTTCTGTATATAGTAGTGTGCGTCCAAAAACACAAGCGTGGTTTTCAACGCCCTATGCGATTATGAATTATTGTCAGCAAAATCGAATGGGCTCGCTTTTACCAAAACGATTTTTACATGCTATGGGCGTAGAACGGGGATATTATGATTTAATTCCGCCGATTACATTGCCTTGTTATTTGTTGTACAAAAAGACGAATCCTAATTATAACGCCATTCAACTTTTTGTTTCTTACATTCAAGAAACGTATCATGTATATGATTCGCATGATAAACAATAGACATATATTATCACATTTTCTTATGAATGATATCATATATTTTTTGTTATACAAAGCGGAATATTAGGTATACAATCAATGGTATCAAATAAAAGGAGATGTAAGTAAGTTATGTCTGAAGAATCACTTTGGAATAAAGATTTTCTCTTAGATACGGGGATTAACTTTATTGTCTTTTTAATTTATTATTTATTGATGGTTATTATTGCCGTGGTGGCAAAGGATCAACTTCATGCTAGTTTGGGACAAGCTGGATTAGCATCGGGAATTTTTATCGTTGGTACCTTATTAGCACGTTTACAAATTGGGAAAGCGATAGAATTATATGGAAGAAAACGAACTCTTTATGGCGGCACGATATTTTATTTTATCACCATGTTATTATATTTTTATATGCCGTCATTAAGCATTATGTTATTAGTACGTTTTTTAAACGGGTTGGCTTATGGAATGGTATCGACGGCGACTAATACGATTGTTGCACAGTGTATTCCTGCATCGAAACGAGGACAAGGTATTAATTATTATGGGTTAAGTACGAGCTTAGCTGCAGCTATTGGCCCCTTTTTAGGTATGTTGTTAATGCAGATTACTAATTTCCGTTTTATTGTAGGTTTCTGTTGTGTGTTATTGGTTCTATGTATGATTGGGAACTTGTTCTTACGGGTAGAAGAGATAGACTTGACTGATGAAGAACGGGAAAGAATGAAGAAAGTTTCTTTAGAAAATTATGTCGAACCAAAAGTATTGTTAATTTCTTTTGTGGGCTTTTTAATGGGTTTCGCTTATTCGAGCGTGGTTGCTTTTTTAGCAGCCTATGCAAGAGAAATTAACTTAGTTGCAGCAGGTACTTTTTTCTTTGTCGTATATGCCGTAGTCATTACGATTACTCGTCCATTGAGCGGCGTTATTTTTGATAGTAAAGGGGAAAATTATGTTTTATATCCCTGTTATGTATGTCTTGCTGTGGGATTGTTAATTTTGGCGAAAACGACTATGTCTTGGCAATTACTGTTAGCGGGTGTATTTATTGGACTAGGTTATGGTACATTTATGTCTAATGGTCAGGCTGTATGTATTAAAATTACGGAACCTCATCGTGTTAGTGTCGCCTTATCAACTTATTTTGTTACATTGGATTTAGGTATTGGCGTAGGTCCGTATGTATTGGGATCTTTGCATGGTATATTGACATTACCGCAATTATATATGGTAGCAGCGGTTGTAGCGGTAGTTTGTCTAGTTATTTATTACCTTGGATATGGGAGAAAAGTAAGTAAACAAGCTAACTTGTGTTAATTTATGAATTAATTAAATAGGATGGAATAAGGAAAAGAACAGGCAAACGTTGAAGAAAAAGAATGACGTTTGCCTGTTCTTGTGGTATTGGGCATAGTTGTTATTAGAGATGATCTACTATTTTTTTTGCCTTATCTTTGTATTCTTCTTCGGTGAGGATGTCATGGTCTTTTAATATTTTTAAATAACTCATTAGTACAGCCGGATCGACATCGCATGTAGCGGTAGAAGGATCACCGCTAGTAGCCTCGCCTATGCTCTTTGGGCGTATGTCGGATGTACGCTCATTTGTAGGAACGACTTCGCCGGAGGTATCGGATTCAGTAAAAGACTTCAGATATTCGTTAATAACAATGGTATATTCCATCGTGCAATTGAACAAAGATAGCAGGTGATATTATTTTTGCTAAGTTTACAAGTGTTTTAGAATAGATCGCTGGGCGTAAGCGTTGAAAAAAACACAAGTGTTAAACGATAGTGCAATATATGTTATATGGGTAATCTTCATGAATTGTGGTGGAAGGGGGCGATAATTATAATAATATACAAGTGATGTAGGTTTTGGGGATTACTTTTTTGATAACTATAGTGTACAAAATATAGCCGTTTATACGAAAATATAAAAATACTGAATGGTGTGATAGCATAATATATTTATGTCAATAATTAAAAGGGGATAATTGATAGATTTTTTATTATTATAAAAAGAGATAAAAGGATTTTGCATAGACGTATCGAATACTATAAATAAGCAATGAAAATCGATTGTTGATTTTCAAGGAAAGGAAGGGATGACTTATGGCAATGATCGTTCGTGGTAAAAATTTGGAGATTACACCAGCTTTGAAAGAGTATGTATTAAAAAATGAGAAAAAATTATTGAAATACTTTGACAATGAAGTGCAATCTCAAACGATGTTGTCTATCGAAAAAGAACGCAAGATTGCAGAAATTACACTGCGTATTGATGGCGTTGTGTTACGTAGTATTGAAGCTAATGAAGATATGTATGCTTCGATTGACTTGGCATATGACAAATTGGTTCGGCAAATCCATAAATATAAAACTCGGTTGGCACGACGGATGAAAGAAAGCGTTTTTCATGCTTCCTTAATTGAAGGTAAGGTAGAACCGGAAGAAAAATTTGAAATAGCACGGGTTAAAAAATTTGCGGCACGCCCGATGGATACGGAAGAAGCCATTTTACAAATGAACTTAGTAGGACATGATTTCTTTGTATTCTTAAATGCTGAAACGGATAAAATTAATGTTGTGTATAAACGAAAACATGGAAAGTATGGACTTATTGAACCAGAATTTTAAGGGTATAGAAACAGGACTGCCAGTGGTAGTCCTGTTTCTATACTCCCCATTATAGGTAAAGGATGTGCAAGGTATGATAGTAACGGGACGATTATTCGTAACGGCGAAATTGATTCCTCATGGAAAAACGTTTGCTGATATTGGCACGGATCATGCGTATATTCCCATTTATATGTGTCAAAAACAATATACGCCGCGTGCTATTGCTGCGGATATCCGATTAGGACCGTTACAAGCGGCTCAAGCACATATTCGAGAATTTCAGTTAGAAGAACGCATTACTTGCCGTTTAGGGGATGGGCTTACGTGCATTCAGCAAGGTGAAGTAGAAGGTGCCGTGATAGCTGGTATGGGCGGTTATTTAATACGGGATATATTAGCTAAATCGATTTCTTTATGGCAGACATTTTCTTTTATGGTATTACAGCCTATGCGAGATGCGATAGCTGTGCGGCGTTTTATCAGTGAACATGATTGGCATATTGAAGATGAAATACTAGTGCAAGATGGTCATTTATATGATGTTATGCGAGTCTGTCCAGGAAAAGGGAAAAAATTATCGTATGGGGAAATGGAAGTAGGTCCGATAAATTGGCAACGGCAAGATAAATTGGTAGAACGTAAATTATATTTACTTATTTCGCAAAAAAAACGTATTTTGCATGGCTTTCAACGAAGCAGACAAAATATGGAAGAGCAAATTCGTAAATTACAATGGGAAGTAGAACAATTGGAGGCAATGAAATGGCAACTACCGTAGGGGATATCGTTACATATTTACAAGGGATAGCACCTCTTTATTTAAAGGAGGAGTGGGATAACCCAGGCTTATTGCTAGGGAATCAGGGAGATCCCGTTTCTTCGGTTTTGGTTACGTTAGATGTGATGGAAGGTACGGTTGACTATGCGATTGCAGAAGGAATATCGTTTATTTTTAGCCACCATCCACTTATTATGAAGGGAATAAAGGCTATTCGCACCGATTCGTATGATGGTCGGATGTATCAAAAATTACTTTCTCATCATATTGCAGTGTATGCGGCACATACGAATTTAGATAGTGCTACGGGTGGAGTTAACGATGTCCTTGCCGAGCATTTGCAATTACAGCATGTGCGTCCATTTATTCCAGGTGTGTCGGAATCGTTATATAAGATTGCCATATACGTGCCAAAGGGATATGGTGATGCTATTCGTGAAGTCTTAGGCAAGCATGATGCGGGACATCTTGGTGCATATAGTTATTGCTCATTTAGTGTAGCCGGGCAGGGGCGATTTAAACCGTTAGCAGGGACTCATCCTTTTATTGGCAAACGGGATGTTTTGGAAACAGTCGAAGAAGAGCGGATAGAAACTATTGTTGAAGGGTCGCGTTTAGGCGAAGTTATTACAGCGATGCTTGCTGTACATCCTTATGAAGAACCAGCTTATGACATTTATCCATTATATCAGCAACGTACTGCATTGGGATTGGGGCGTTTAGGTGAGTTGGCAACTCCTTTATCTTCTATGGCGGCGGTACAATGGGTTAAAGAGGCATTACATCTAACGCATGTGTCCTATGCGGGACCGATGGATCGACAGATTCAGACAATCGCTGTTTTAGGCGGTAGTGGTGCAGAATTTATTGCTACGGCTAAAGCCGCTGGGGCAACCTTATACGTCACAGGTGATATGAAATACCATGCCGCACAAGAAGCAATCAAACAGGGGATATTAGTGGTGGATGCTGGCCATTTTGGTACGGAATTTCCTGTTATCGATAGGATGAAACAGAATATAGAAGCTGAAAACGAAAAGCAAGGTTGGCATATTCAGTGTGTGGTTGATCCGACGGCAATGGATATGATACAAAGGCTATAAGGAGGTAATGCTATGATGAAGCATGATGACCATGTCCATCAAATCCGAACAGAGCCCATATATGCTATTTTAGGTGAAACTTTTTCTAGAGGGCGTACGAATCGACAAGTAGCAAAAGCGTTATTAGGTGCAGGTGTACGTATTATTCAATATCGAGAAAAGGAAAAAAGTTGGCAAGAAAAATATGAAGAAGCTCGCGATATTTGTCAGTGGTGTAATGAATATGGGGCGACATTTATTATGAATGATTCTATTGATTTAGCCATAGCTTGTGAAGCACCGGCAATTCACGTTGGGCAAGATGATGCTCCGGTTGCGTGGGTACGACGTTTGGCACAGCGAGATATTGTGGTAGGTGTATCAACGCATACGATAGCAGAAATGAAAAAGGCTGTTCGTGATGGTGCTGATTATGTAGGATTAGGACCGATGTATCAGACAACATCAAAAATGGATGTGCATGATATTGTTGCAGATGTAGATAAAGCCTATGCGTTGACGTTGCCTATTCCTGTGGTGACAATTGGTGGGATTGATCTTATACATATACGGCAATTATATACGGAAGGATTTCGTTCCTTTGCCATGATTAGTGCCTTGGTAGGTGCTACGGATATAGTAGAACAGATAGGTGCTTTTCGTCAGGTATTGCAAGAAAAAATTGACGAATGCTAGCAAGTAAGATACAATAAACAAATGAGTATGAAAGACAATCGCTGGTGGAATACATCAGAGGAAAGTCCGAGCTCCATAGGGCAGGATGCCGGATAACGCCCGGCGAAGGTGACTTTAGGGATAGTGCCACAGAAATGTGTACCGCCACGTATGTGGTAAGGGTGGAACGGTGCGGTAAGAGCGCACCAGCGGTATGGTAACATACCGGCTAGGTAAACCCCATCTGGAGCAAGACCGAATAGGGAAGAGATGAAGCGGCCCGCTGATCTTCCGGGTTGTGTCGCTGGATCATGTCAGTAATGGCATGACTAGATAGATGATTGTCGCTGCAGTAGCAGAACAAAACTCGGCTTATTGATTACTCATACAAAAAAAACTCTCTCACATGAGAGGTTTTTTTAGGTTTTAGTTATTACTTGTAT